>CANQCO010000055.1 GCA_947589705.1 Candidatus Gastranaerophilales bacterium | reverse complement strand
TACGGGTTGCGGTGTATGTTTAGACCAATGTCCCGCAAACAAAAATCCCGAAAAACAAGCTCTGACTTGGTCAACAATTGAAAAAGAAGTTGAAGCATGCGAGCTTGTAAACGAAAAATTCTTTGACGAGTTACCTGATAATGTAATGGGCAAAAACACAACAAAAACAATCAAAGGTGCAATGCTAAGAAAACCGTTATTTGAATTCTCGGGTGCTTGTGCAGGCTGCGGTGAAACACCTTATGTTAAACTAGTTTCACAGCTATTTGGAGAAAATGCAATTGTAGCTAACGCAACAGGTTGTTCTTCAATATATTCGGGTACCTTCCCGACAATTCCTTATACAAAGACAAAAGAAGGCAGAGGTCCCGCTTGGGCAAACTCTCTGTTTGAAGACAATGCTGAATTCGGTTTCGGTATGAGACTTGCAGTTGATCAAAACAGAGACACTTTAAAAACTTATGTTGAAAAAGTCGTTGCAAACGAAAAAACACCTGCTGAATTAAAAGAAGCTCTTACAACTGCTATTTCATACTTTGATAATTCAAAAACCGAAGAAGCTGTTGCAGCTCAAAATAAAGCAAAAGAAATGATTAAGAAATACGCTGATTCTCCATGTCCTGATTTAGCCAAAGTAAGAGAACTTCAAGACTACTTTACCGATAAATCAATATGGATTATAGGCGGTGACGGCTGGGCTAACGATATCGGATACGGCGGTATTGACCACGTATTAGCTCAAAACAAAAACGTTAATGTTCTTGTTCTTGATACCGAAGTTTACTCCAATACCGGCGGTCAAGCTTCTAAATCAACTCCTACCGGTGCTGTTGCTAAATTTGCTACAGGCGGAAAGAGAACATATAAAAAGAATATGGGATTAATGAGCATGTCTTACGGCTATGTATACGTTGCATCAGTTGCATTAGGTGCAGACAGAGGTCAAACGCTAAAAGCATTCCAAGAAGCTGAAGCTTATGACGGACCTTCTATCATATTCGCTTATGCTCCTTGTATCGCTCACGGTATTGATATGTCAAAGACACAAACAGAGCAAAAACGTGCGGTTGAAGCAGGATATTATCCTTTATACAGATACAATCCCGCAAACGAACAGCCGTTTACTTGGGATGCAAAAGATCCTAAAGAAAGCTATCAAGACTTCATCAGAAGTGAAGGCAGATATAAATCACTTCTTAAGACGAATCCTGAAGCTGCCGAACAACTTTATGCACAAGCAGAAGTTGATGCTCACAAACGTATGAACGTATTTAAATCAGTCGGTGAATTGATTAAATAATTCATATAACAGATAACAAAAAGACCGCCAAATGGCGGTCTTTTTATATAGAAAATATTATATAAAACTGACTGTTTCTGAAATATCATGCCTAATGTTGTGCATAGGTGAAGGCTCTTTATCAGGGTATCCCGTTGGAAGTATCGCAACAGGTACAATATTATCAGGAAGATTATATGTTTTTGAGACAAGTTTCGGGTCAAAATATCCAACCCAGGTTGAGCCTAAGCCCAAATTTGTAATTTCTAACATCATGTGAGTTGTAACTATACTTGCGTCAACAATACCCATATCTTTGTTATCAAAAGGGCTTTTCCAACTTACGGTATTATCGTAACATATCAAAAATGCCAAAGGTGCATTAAAATGATATTGAGTAACGGTTTTTAACTTTTCTAAACTTTCTTCGCTTTTTAATACATATATTCTCTGAGGCTGGTAGTTTACAGCCGTTGGTGCGCACTTTCCCGCTTCCAGAATTGCATTAATTTTATCGTCTTCAACTTTTTGAGTCGTAAATTTCCTGACCGAATAACGTTCTTTAAACAATTTAATTAAATCCATAAAATACTCCTTTCTATTTTCATATTATCAATTTTTTTATTAATTGTATATAAATATAAAAAAGTCTATTTAATCTTATTTAAAATACTTTCAAAACTTTCAATCGGCTTAAAATAGAACCCGCACTTTTCAGACATTGTTCCGTTCATTTTAAGAATTACTTCAGAAGGATACCTTCTGCATATAGAGGGACGAAATTTATGTATTGTACATATTCTTTTTTCTTTATCAAATTTATTGCATTTAAACACAAGCCCGTTATCATCTTTATCTACAATTTCAAGAAAAGTATAAAACGGGTGAAGTTTTTTTAGTTTATTAAATTCATCTTCCGTTTTAATAACGCCTTTTTTATGATTAACATAAATTTTACTGCAGCAGTCGCCGCATCTTTGGCATTTGCCGTATCTGAAGTATTGTCTTTTTAGAATATATTTATATATAAACTTTTTTATAAACATAAATACATTATATCAGTTATAATATAGTTATGGAAATAAAAGAGCAGTTAAGATTAATACCCGAATCAAGCGGTTCTTATCAATTTTATGATAAGGATAATACAATTATTTATGTCGGCAAGGCTAAAAATTTAAAAAGAAGGGTATCAAGCTATTTTAACAAAAACCATACCTCGCCAAAGCTAAGAGTTATGGTTCCTCAGATTGTCAAAATTGAATTTATAATTACAAATTCAGAGGTTGAGGCTTTAATATTAGAATCTCACCTTATAAAAAAATATAAGCCGAAATATAATGTTCTGTTAAAAGATGATAAGAAATTTCCGTATTTTCTTATTACAAAAGAAGAATACCCGAGAATACTTGTCACGAGAAAACGCAATAAAAATATGCTTGAGGGTAAATACTTTGGACCCTACACAAATGCTAAATCAATGTATACAACGCTTGATTTATTAAAAAAACTTTTTCCCTTGAAGCAGTGTAAATCACCAAAATTTAAAGATAGACCCTGCATTTACTATCAAATAGGGCGCTGTATGGCACCATGCCAGAAAATGATTAGTCCTGATGATTATAAAAAGCTAATTAAAAATGTTGAATTGTTTTTATCCGGAAAACAAATGCAATTGGTATCCGAGCTAAAAAAAATGATGGAAAAGTACTCTGAAACTCAGGAGTATGAAAAAGCCGCAAAATATCGTGACAGCTACTTTGACGTTTTAAAAACCATTGAAAAACAAAAAGTTGTCTATGAAAATACAAATATTAATCAGGATATCATTTCAATAAGTTCTGATAATTATATAGGGGGTATTTCGCTTTTACAAATACGAGACGGCAGGCTTACAAACAAAAAAGACTTTGAAATTTCAAAATCTGATTACACTGACAATCAGGAAATTATTTCATATTTTATTAAAGAATATTATCAATTAACGGGTGAAGATGATATTCCGAATGAAATTATATTCTCAGTTGATATAGATAAGGAAGAAAAAGAACTTTTTGAAGCTTGGCTTACTTCTAAAAAAGGTTCTAAGGTAGTAATTAATTCTTCAAAAACAAAGAAGAATGATGAAATACTTGAATTAGCACTTAAAAACTCAAACTACCATTTAGAAGAAATGAAAGTAAAGTCGCTGCAGGAAATTCAAATAAATTATAATGAAACAGGCTCATACATACAAGAGAAATTAGGCTTAAGAAAATTTCCGCACAGAGTTGAATGTTTTGATATATCTCACATTCAAGGAACAAATACGGTAGCTTCAATGGTAAGTTTTTATAACGGAATGCCTAAAAAGAGCGAGTATAAAAAATATAAAATAAAAACTCTTGAAGAGGGCAGGCCTGATGATTTTAAATCTATGAGAGAAGTTATAACAAGAAGATATTCAAGACTTTTAAAAGAGAATAAAGAGTTTCCCGATTTAATTATAATAGACGGCGGTAAGGGGCAGTTATCCTCCGCCGTTGAAATACTTGATGAACTCGGAGTTAAGAATCAGGATATCATATCGCTTGCAAAGAGAATAGAAGAAGTCTTTCTGCCCCATAAATCTCAATCTGTTATATTCCCCGTTAATTCACAGGCGCTTTATTTTTTTCAAAGAATAAGAGATGAAGCCCATAGATTTGCCATAACATTTCATAGGCATTTAAGAGAAAAATCTGCACTTCACTCGGAGCTTGATGAAATTAAAGGTCTGTTTCAGAAAAATAAAAAATTGCTGATTGAAAAGTATTCCGATACTCAAAAAATAGCAAAATTAACAAAAGAGGAGTTAATGCTTTTAATGACAAAAAATCAGGCACAAATTGTTTACGATTATTTTAATACTCAATCAAGAAAGCTTGACAGTAAAAATCGTCATTGATACCATTTCAATAAAGAGAGTTTATAATGGATAAAACATTAGAAAAACCACAGCAAATAACATTTGATATTACAGACAGATGTCAGATGAAGTGTGTGACATGTTCAAAGTGGAAAACAGTCAGTGCTGATGTTATTAATAAAGAATTAACTACGGATGAATGGAAAAGTGTACTTGATAAGCTGCATAACTGGCTTGGTGAAGGATTTTGGTTTTGTTTCTCGGGTGGTGAACCCTTCTTAAGACAGGATATATTTGAACTCTCTGAATATGCTCATTCACTTGGTATCAAAATTGCTTCTATGACCAATGGTTTTAGTATTAGTAATTTATATGAAAAAATTATAGATTCACATATTGAATCGTTAAATTTTTCACTTAACGCAATAAATAATCCTTTGGTGCATGATATTTCAAGAGGCAGAGAAGGTTCTTATCAAAAAACAGTTTCAGCCATTTTTGAACTCTTAAAATTAAAAAAAGAAAAAAATTCATACCTCGGAATTAATATAGCAACAATAATGCTGCCTGAAAATTTAGATGAAATAGTTCCTCTTGTCGAATTTGTTACTAAAAATAAAATAAATGGTATAATGTTTCAGCTTATGGATGATAAAGAATCATTCCACGGTTATTGTGTTCAAAAGGGATGTAATACAAGTTCATATAAAATGCCTCAGGAGTTAAGAAACAGCTATAAAAAAATGTCAAAAAAGGCTGTTGAAATTATAGACAGATTAATTGAAATGAAAAGAGCAGGGCATTCCATTTATAATTCTTATGAACAGCTTGACGCTATGAAAGTTTTCTTCAATAACCCTGATGACATTTTAAATGATATTATTTGTGATGTAGGTTCAACTAATTTTGCTGTTGACCCTTATGGTGATGTAAGATTATGTTTTAATATGGAACCTGTCGGAAACATTAAAGAGGATTTACCAGAAAATATATGGGTTAATGCTAATTCTATCAAGTGCAGACAAATGACAAAATCTTGCAAAATGTACTGCAGAATGCTCAATTGTAATTTTAAGCAAAATTTTGCTAATTTTAATAAAAGTTTTATTGTTAAATGCAAAAATAAATTAATTAATATACTAAAAGGCAGATAATATGATTAATAAAATAATATCACTTCTTCTAATTTCAATTTTCAGAAACGTATTAAAGAATGAAACAGTTTCTTTGTTTATATGTTTTTTAAATAATTTGAATTCATCAGAGAAGTTTGAAATAACACTTAAATCCTACACTGATTTTATTTATTCACTATATAATACAAACCATAGTCAAAATATTTATGATTGTTTAAAACATCTTGTTTATACGGATGAAAATATACTTTCAAAAGGCTGCAGCGATTGTATAAAAGAAAATGAACAAATTTTAAATACGGCAAGATATGAACTTTCATTACTGGATGAACTTGTTAAGTATGATTATAAAACAATTCAAGATTTAATGAAGAAAAAATACCCTGATAATGTTGATGTCATTGAGCATTTGCCAATTTATTATTCCGCTTCATCAACTAATTTTTACTTGGATGATATACTTAAATCATATTTGAAATACGGTTTTGGAATATTTTCCTGCTACAGCGCTTTTAAGTTTAATGAAAATAAAGAAATTATACCGATTAAATATTTTGATAATATGACATTTGATGAATTAAAAAATTATGAATATCAAAAAAATGTTATAAAACAAAATACAAAAGCCTTCTTAGACGGTAAAGAAGCAAATAATATACTGCTCTATGGTGATAGAGGCTGTGGCAAATCTTCAACCGTTAAAGCTTTAATTAATGAATTTTCTGACTATAATCTAAAAATTATTCAGGTTTATAAAGAGAGCTTTTTGTATTTATCAGAGCTTTTTGAGAAATTAAGAGATTTACCTTTAAAATTTATTATATTTGCAGACGACCTGTCTTTTGACGAGGATGATAAAAATTTCTCATCAATAAAAGCAATATTGGAAGGTTCATTATCAAATAAACCTAAAAATACGATAATATATGCGACAACAAACAGAATGCACCTTGTGAAGGAAAGCTTTTCGTCTAGAGAAGGAAGTGAGGTTCATTACCGTGATACTATTGATGAAACGGTATCATTATCTGACAGATTTGGTATAATGCTGACATTTTCCGCTCTTACGAAGTTTGAATATCTTGATATAGTTAAACAAATTGCCAATGATTGCTGTATAAACGCTGACGAGAAATTATTTAAAGAAGCGGAAAAATTTGCCGTTTTAAAATCAATCAGAACTCCGAGAGTCGCACGCCAATTTATTATTGATTACATTGCTAATGTCAATTTATAGTATGCTTTATGGTATAATTATTTCACTATGAATATTAATGATGCAAAAAGAATTGTATTTAAATTCGGTACCAATGTACTAAGAAACGACGATAAAGAAATATCGCTTTCAAGAATATACTCTTTTATAGAAGATATTTCAAAACTACATAAAAAAGGCAAAGAAATAATAATAATAACATCGGGAGCCGTTGGCTTAGGTGCTAAAAAATTAAATGTTGATTCATCTGAAAGTCTTTCGATTAAACAGGCATGTGCCGCAGTCGGGCAGTGCCAATTAATGTCTATATATGAAGACGGATTTAATAAATATGCGATTAATACTGCTCAAGTTCTCTTAACTGAAGATGATTTTTCAAACAGGATTAAATACTTAAGCTTAAATAATGTATTAAATACTCTGCTTGAATTAAAGGTTATTCCCGTAATTAACCAAAATGATACGGTATCAACTGCTGAGCTTGAAGAGTCGGGTAACCCTTTATACAGTGTAAGTTTTTCTGATAACGATAAACTATCGGCGCTTGTTGCAAGCAAACTTGATGCGGATTTACTTGTAATACTCTCTGATATTGACGGTTTATACGACGATAACCCAAAAGAAAACCCCAATGCTAAATTAATATCAGAAGTTAAAGAAGTTACGGAAGAAATAGAGAATCATGCACATTCTGCTTCAAAAGGCGGCAGAGGCGGAATGAAAACAAAACTTCAAGCCGCTAAAACAGTTACACACTCGGGAGGTTTTGTTCAAATAGTAAACGGGAAATCTCCTCAGGTAATAAAAAGATTGTTCTCGGGCGAGAAAATGGGTACTATATTTTATCCCGTTGAAAATATGTCGCAAAAGCGCAGATGGATTGCTTTCGCTACAAATATAACGGGAAGAATAGTAGTGAATGAAGGCGCAAAAAAAGCTGTAGTAAACGAAGATAAAAGTCTTTTGGCAATAGGTATAACTCAGGTTCACGGAAAATTTTCAAGAGGAGATGTAATTTCCATTATTGATGAAAATAATAATGAATTTGCAAGAGGAATTGCAAATTATGATTCTTCAGACTGCAAAAAAATAATGGGTGAACACTCTGATAACATCTATGATATTCTTGGACACAAAAATTATGATGCGATTATAACTAAAGACAATATTGCACTGTTATAGGGAGATAATATGAATAATATTGAAAATATAGCAAAGAGTGCTAAAGAAGCTTCAATAAATGCTCTAAAATTATCAACCGAGCTTAAAAATATTGCTCTTTATACAATAGCTCATAATCTGCAATTAAATAAAGATAAAATACTAGAGGTAAATAAACTCGATTTAATAAATGCTTCATCACTCCTTGAAAAAGGGGAGATAACTCAAGCAGTATTTAACAGGCTAAAGCTTGATGATAATAAATTGAGAGACATGATTCAAGGTATTAAAGATGTAGCAGCACTTATTGACCCCGTAAATAAAATATTATGGTCAAAAGAAATAGCGGACGGTATTACACTAAAAAAAGTTTCATGCCCGATTGGTGTTATCGGTGTTATTTTTGAAGCAAGACCCGATGTAATTACTCAAATTACCGCACTCAGCATAAAATCATCAAATGCCGTTATTTTAAAAGGCGGTATTGAAGCGGTTGAAACAAATAAAACTCTCTTTGATATTATAAAAACCTCTCTTAGGGAAGTTAACGGATTTCCTGATAATATGGTAAATCTTATATATACAAGAGATGACGTAAAAGAAATGCTTAATCTTGATGAATATATCAATTTAATAATACCGAGAGGCTCAAATTCACTTGTAAAATATATAAAATCCAATACAAAAATACCCGTTCTCGGGCATTCTGACGGAATTTGCCATATCTACACAGATGAGTATGCCGACATTGAAAAGGCATTAAATATTATTATTGATTCAAAATGCCAGTATCCTGCCGCTTGTAATTCAGTTGAAACGGTTCTCATACATAAAAATATTTCGGATAAAATAATGAATAAACTTATAAATGCACTTAATGAGAACAATGTAAAAATTATTCTTGATAAATCATTTAACATTGACGGTTACCAATCTGCGGATGAAAATGATTGGAAAACGGAATACGGTGATAAGATTTTATCAATAAAACTTGTAAATTCAATCGATGAAGCAATAGACCATATAAATAAATACGGCTCGGGTCATACTGATTGTATTATCAGCGAAAATAAAGAAAATGCTGAAAAGTTTATGATGTTCGTCGATTCTGCAGGAGTTTATCAAAATATATCAACAAGGTTCGCCGATGGATTCAGGTATGGGTTTGGAGCTGAAGTTGGAATTTCGACAAATAAAACTCACGCACGTGGACCCGTCGGACTTGAAGGGCTTACAATATACAAATATAAATTGTACGGCTCGGGTGATATAGTTGAAGATTTTATATCGGAGAAAAGAAAATTTAATAAATAAGAAAACCGCCATAAGGCGGTTTTCTTTATTCCGGTAAGTTATTGTTTTTCGTTTATTGTAATATAGCCTTTTTCAATATAATCATCTACAATATTAGATTTGACTTTTTTAGCTTTTTTTACAGCCATAATTTCACCATTAATGTCGTATTTAGCTTCAATTGCTTTTTTCATCTCAGGAGTGGAAGCAACAAAACCTGTTTGAGTATTAATACAGTCTAGAACATGTTTTCTTTCAAAATCTTCAAGAGGAAATGCTCCACTTGCAATTTGCATAGTAGTATGATAGAGAGCATTTAATGTACCACAGTCTGCCCAAGGCTCATTAGTCGGAACTGCTATAATTTTTTGTTCACCCAAAGTCTTTTTAGCATCCATTACAACTTCTTTCGGGATAGAACCTTCAGTTGCTTCGACTATCTTTACTATATCTGATGTAATTTCATCTATATTATCTTTTTGCGTTAAAGACATAAGAATCGGTACAAATGTTTTAGACCAATCTCTTGGTTCTTTACCTTCACCTATAGGGAAATATGGTTCTAATATAGATAAAGCTTTAAATGCTTCTTTACTTACAGAAAATTGGAATGTATTAGTTAAACATTTTCCATTTTTCTCATATCCTGCAGGTATTACTTTCGGTTTTTCTGCAAATTCAAGAATTTCATTATTTTCACTAATTTTCATAATACCAAAATTACCCTTAGCATCATCAGATTTAATTTCTTTAGCAATCATAACAATAGCTGCTTTTCCGCTGTTCATTATATTTGCCATAGTTTTAGTTGCATTAGGTAATCTTGACATTGAATCATTAGGGAATAAAGTTAAACTCTTTCTTCCTTCTCTTTCCATTTTATTATAAAGATCAACGGTAAACCCGCCATTTCCTTTATTAATACCTGATTTATTTAAGTAAAATTTAATATTTCGACCAATTTCTAATTTTCCTTTAGAACAATCAAGAAGCCCTGCTTTATGTAATGAAATAAATGTTGTTTCCATCGGGGTAAGTCCTGTTGCAGTTCTAAATACACCCTTTGTAGACTGCGCACCATCTTTTACGTTATGAAATATACCGTCAGAAGAAGCATTAGTATATTCTGCTCTTGAGCCGAAGCCTCCTGCAAGCATAGCCAGCTGAGTATTCTTTGCGTCAGGATTTGCAACAAACTGGTCTAATACGATTTCTCCGTTATCAACTTTTTTAACAAATGTTTCAATTGAGTCAATGATTTCAGGAACAAAACGACCATCTTCCATTCCTATAACAATTTCTGTTCCTTCGCCAACAGAGGGTTTTGGGTATCTTTTTTGAACTGCAGGAACACTTGTCACAAATGCTTTAAAATTATTACCATTTTCATCTGCTTTTATTTCTAATGTTTGACTTTTGTCTTTTGATTTTTTTTCAAATCTCCCGGCATTAGTAAGTAACACTGTATCACCATCTTCAACTACAGCCATCAACCTGCCTTTTGTATTTAAGACATAAGTCTTTTCAGTAATATTCGGTTGTTGCGTGATTTCAATATGTTGTTTTAATGGAAGATCTCTATCAAATTTCTCGTCTAGTTTCCTTGGTTGTCTTACTGCCATTTCATATAAAATACCATTTGGTACTTTTTTAAGCTGAGTACGAGCTTCAACAATGCTATCACCTGTTTTTGATACTTCAATATTAGTTTTAATCGCATCATAAACATTAGGTAAATCTTCTGAATATACATTTACCAGTCTGGAAACATCAACTCTTGAACCTACAGGCTCACCTTTCATACCTTTTGATGAATCTTGGCATGTAACCATTTGTTGATTTAATTCTCTAAATGCACTTGCTAAACTTTGACCAAATGCTATTGTTTTAGCTGTTTTTATCCCATGTAATCCTTGATAATAATTTATTATATTATCGGAATTTAAATTATAATACTTAGTTTGTATGGGACTTGCTGCCTTATTTCCGTTAAATTTACTAAAGTTATTTACTCTTTGTGCTTTGAGGTTTACAATATTTAACCCTGTTTTTTCAATCATTACTTACCCTTTCTCATTGCAGAAATATTACATTTATTACAAAAACCGTAATTTTTTTTTTTGCTAAAAAAAAGTATTAAAACGATTTTGTTTTAATACTTTTTTCATTATTTATTTGTCTGTGAAAAGATTATATAAAAATTTATTAATTTGAAGCATCTAATATAGTAGTAACCAAACGGACAACATTATTAGTGAATAAAGAGAAAGAAGTTTTATTATAGACATATTCACCATTTTGTTTAACTAACGTACCAAGCTCTTTTCTGTTCTTTGAAATATAACCTACATTATCAACTATTTTGAAGTTATAAACACTTCCTTTATCATATATGTTAACTTTGTCATAAACTTGCTCAGCTAATAACTTGCCCTTTGTATTATATACAGAATAAGCCTTGTTTCTTTCAACAAGAATAAGATTACCATTAACAACTTTATAGGAATTATATTTAGCAGGAACAATAACATCCTGTTTCTCATTTTTAATACCCACTTTGTCATTCTGAATGAAAGAGTAAAAAGTCTTGTTATTAATTGTAAATTCACTATCAGAAGAAACATTTTCGGGTTGAATATAATTTTCAGTCTTTTCATTAGAAACTTTTACATCGTTAGTTTCATCAGCATTCTCAACTTTTTTCTCAACCTGAGCAACCTTAACTCTTCCGGGAACAGGTATTTCTGCTATTTCATAAGAATCAACAACAGACTTAGCATCCCTTGTATCTTTTATAATATCTTTTAGTTCTAATTTTACATTTTCTTCAATAACTTCTCTAAATTCAGGTCTTAAATCGTTAGCTAATAAAATAGTAGTATTTTGGCTAAGAGTAAATACATCATCCAATGACATTGATTTACCGTCATTATAAAACATTTTATATTTTCCGTTTTGTTTAGCTTCAAAATAATTTATTCCATTAGAACTTTCTAAATTTATTTTTTGGAAATCAGGCTTTAAAATAACTTCTCCATTTTTGCTAATTAAACCGAATTTATTATTTTGTTTAACAAGTAAATAATTAGCTAAAGGCAAAATATTATCATATTCTGTAATAAAACCAAAATTAGTATCTTTATTAATATAACCTTTTTTCCCGTTATAAGTATAAACAAATTCCGTATTTTCTTTATTTAAAGGAACAATTGAAGTTTTATCTACTAAATCTAATATATTATTAACATTAACAGCATTATCGGGAACAACGTCATAATCAGAACTTTTTGTTTCTAAGGCAAAGACTGATGATTGAACCACTAATAACAATAGAATTGCATATAAATAATTTGTTTTCTTTTTCATACGGTCTCCTTTTATATTTTACCAATAATAATATTTATTATATCATTAATATCATCTGAAACATCAGTTTTATACTTGATATTTTTTGCAATTAGTTTAGAAAGTTTAGCCTTTTTAAATTCACCTAAATTTCTTGTTCGGTAATAATTTTCGATATTAAGACACATTCTATCAAATAAATGTAAATCTTTAATCAAAATTGGCTCAATAGTATCGTATTCATTATTAAGTGTTCTTTTAATCAAATTTAAAGAAAGTATATCTTCAAATTCACCTTTATTTATTATAACAATTTTATCTTTTTTTAAAAGATTTTTTTCTAATAAATTTGAAACCTCTTTAGCATCATTATCAAATAGAATGACAACAGGAATTTTTAAATTATTTTTTAATTTTAAGTAAAGAGAGGGACTTTTAGTTTTTCCGCCAGCCCCTAATACATATATTCCTTCTTTATTAAAATTATGATTTAACTTATCGGCAAAAACCGGGAGTAGAATTTCTTCAGTTATTCCTTCAACAATAATAAGCTTTTGTATCGGATATTTTAAATTATTTTTATTTGAAAATGTAATAAGTTTTTCTTTAGTAACTTTATTTGATTTATTAAATTCATTATTTGCTGCAATAAGCATATTTAAATTTTGAGGTGCTGTATTTTTTTCTATTTTTTCAAGAATTGGAGAAATTATAAGCTTTGTATTAATTAATATTTGTGTATTATTATCATTAGTATAAAAGGGAATTTCGGAAAGCAATTTCAATATTTTACCTGATTCTTCATTTACTTTTGAATCGGGAAAAAGCTCTTTAACGGACATATTCCAAATTAATGCTGTATAATCAGAAATCTGAGTTAATGATAATTTTTCAAGTTCATTTTTCGAATATTTTGGATAAATAAGACATTTTAATAAAATAGAACAAAAAACTTTATAATAAGAGTCATAAGGCAGCTTAAACCTTGATAGTCTGTCTAGATTAATTATAAGTTCATCTAATGATAATAATTTATACTTAATATTTTCACAAACGTGAATACTCAAAAAAACTCCCTAAAAAAGAGGAGCTTAAAGCTCCTCTTTAAAATTATGCTAAAATTTGCTCTTTAGATTTAGAAGAAACACAATCAACAAGAGATTTAACAACAGCAATCATAGCTATTACGGAATTTAGTCTATTTACACAAGAACCAACTCCAATAGCGCTTGCACCAGCAGCAAAAGCCATCGGTGCTGTTGTTGTCGTAATTCCTGAAGCAGTCATAATAGGAACAGAAACATTTCTTGCCAGTTCTATAGTATTTGATATAGAAACTTCAGCAGTTTGAAGTAAGCCTCTAGCCCCTGTTTTATCAGGTGTTACTGTAGCAGCACCTTCTGTTTGGATTAAATCTATACCCATTTCTTCAAGTTTTACAGCAAGAGATATTTGTTCAGATACATCTATATGTCCGGGAACAGTAACGCATATAAATGTTTTTTGACCGTCCAATAATCTTAATGTCTCATCAACAATATCAAGAACATTTTGAGCTGAAACTCTTTGTCCTTTTTTATAAAGCGCATCAAAATTGCCTACTTCAATTGCATCAGCACCAAGTTCGACGGCTTTAGCAAGTTCAGAAGGAATAATAGATGAAACAAATACCGGTAATGTTGTCATATTTTTAACTGAAGAAATAATTTCTTCGTTAAAACATATATCAACTGCACTTGCACCACCCATTTGAGCAGCATTTACAACATTTTTTACAGATTCAATATCAAAATTATCAATACCAGCAATAATCTTTATTGCTTTTTTCTCATCTAAATGTTTTTTGAAAGTTTCAATTTTGTTCATAAATCCTCCGAATTATCAAAATATAACGTAGTAATTATAACATAATATAAAAAAAATAAAACAGGCTCAATCAAAAAGCCTGTTTTGTTGAAAAATCTATAATTTTTTAATTATTATGACCAGTCCATCTATGATCTATTTCAGACTGTTTCTCGGTTGAATTAAGAGACGCAATCCAGATATTTGCGGCAAAAGCAATAACTGCTGCAACAATAGCTATAGGCTTATTAGGTATATTTTTAAATTCTGTTCCAGCCTTTTGTGAGGCTTTTGATTTAATAGAATTAAATACATTACCAAAAGTATATATAAGTGATCCAATAACAGCAGCTGCTACTGTACCTTTAGCTGCACCTTTTGCATATTCTGCAATAGCAGTTAATGTCTTTTTTATACTTGCAATAAAACCTTTAATACTTTTTATTACACCCTTTTTTTCTTTCTTATTAGTTTTAGTTGACAACTCAACTGTATCTGATGGAACAGATTCCTGAACTTTGGTTGAAGGTATTTCTCGCTTTTCAACAATTGGTTGAGACACATTAGCAGGTTTTACATTAGTTGTGATATTTGTAGGAGGCATATCTTGAAACACTGATGTCATATCATTCATCCTATCTTACTTTACTAAACACATAAAAACAGATAAAGACAATTTTTTGATAGTATATGCAAATATATTAATAAATGTAAACTAAATCTAACATCTGTTTAACAGCTTTGTCAAGTCCGGTAAAAATAGCTTTAGAAATTATGCTGTGACCTATGTTTAATTCTTCTATACCTGAAATTTCACGCATTCTGGAAACATTTTGGTAATTTAAACCATGACCGGCATTAACTTTTAAACCAAGCGACTGGGCTAATATTGCGGCATTTTTTAATTTTAGAAATTCTGATTGTTCATTTTTTGTTCCAAAAGCAATAGAAAATGCACCAGTATGAAGTTCAATATATTTAGCTTGAGTTTTAGCAGCAGCTCTGATTTGTTTTTCATCAGGATCAATAAATAAACTTACTAAAATTCCTGCATTATTTAAAGGTTCAACAAAATTAATAATTTTTTCCTGCTGAGAAAAAACGTCTAGTCCGCCTTCTGTTGTTACTTCCTGCCTTTTTTCAGGTACTATACAGCAAGCATCAGGAAGAAGATTTAATGCGATTTTTTGCATTTCATCAGTTGCAGCCATTTCCATGTTTAATCTGCATTTTAAATCATTTTTTAATGATAAAATATCAGAATCTTTAATATGTCTTCTGTCTTCACGTAAATGAGCAGTAATACCGTTTGCACCCGCATCAATACATATTTTTGCAGCTTCCAGAACAGAAGGTTCTATTCCACCTCTAGCATT
This sequence comes from Candidatus Gastranaerophilales bacterium, assembly GCA_947589705.1. GTDB lineage: Bacteria > Cyanobacteriota > Vampirovibrionia > Gastranaerophilales > Gastranaerophilaceae > Avigastranaerophilus. Next base: position 289 of record CANQCO010000055.1, on the reverse strand, counting down.
TCTTAATGTAGCAACGTGATCAATATTTACACCTAATAACATGATAATCTCCAAATATATTTTATTATAATAATAAAAAAAAGGTATTTACAATAAAAATTTTAATGCTAGTATAAATAAGTATTCCTCAGTAGCTCAATGGCAGAGCATTCGGCTGTTAACCGAAGGGTTGTAAGTTCGAGTCTTACCTGAGGAGTTTCTAAAATAAAGACAGGATAAGGGTTTCAGCGATTGGCAGAAATCTTTTTTTATGCCAATTTTTTCAAAATTTTGATTTTTCCCCCTTTTT
>CANQCO010000054.1 GCA_947589705.1 Candidatus Gastranaerophilales bacterium | reverse complement strand
TAGATATGGGGAAAGAGGAGTATATATTCATATTTACAAAACTTAATGTTTCTTAAAGAATTTTTATATTATCATTTAATTATGAGTGAATTTCTGGATGAAGTTAAACAAAAGTGTGAAAACTGTCAAAAATGTTCTTTATGTAAAACGAGAACAAATATAGTCTTTTCAAGTGGAGTTGAGAACAGTAAATTAATGTTAATCGGTGAAGCTCCGGGATATTGGGAAGATCAAAAAGGAGAGCCTTTTGTCGGAAAAGCAGGTCAATTGTTGGATAAAATTTTTGCCTGCGTAGGGTTATCTCGGGATAAAGATATATATATATGTAATACAATAAAGTGCAGACCGCCCGAGAACAGAAATCCTTTACCTGAAGAAAAAGTAGCGTGCAGAGAATATTTGGACGCTCAAATTGAATTTTTAAAACCTAAAATTATATTAATATGCGGAAGTGTTGCACTAAATTCTATGCTGCCTGATAAAGGCGGAATAACAAAAGTCCGTGGGCAATGGTTTGATGGACCTTATGGGGCTAAAATGATGCCTATTTTTCATCCTTCATTCCTTTTAAGGAATGATTCAAGAGAAAAAGGCAGTCCTAAATGGCTTACTTGGCAAGATATTAAGGAAGTCAGAAGAGTATATGATAATTTATAAAAAAGAGGTGAAATTCACCTCTTTTTACATCTGCCCGTTTCTTACTTTTTCAAAAAAGTTAACAACATCATTTAGTTCTCCATCGGCAATACCGTGGTCCACAGAGTATTTTTTGTATTCAATTGGAATATTTAGTTTAGTTGCAGCACTGTAGAATATTTCAGCGTTTTGTTTCCTGTATTCGTCATCCATTGTACCTATACCGATAAAATATTTAACATTTGTTTTTTTATCGGGTTTAACTCTTGCACCGCTTGCCATTAATGCACAGGCATCTATCAATTCGGGTTTCATAAAAGAAAATCGTGAGGAGAACTGTGCACCTGCTGAAAAACCTACAAGATAAAGTTTTGAATAATTCAGACCGTTTGATTTTGCTTTTTCAAGCATATCAAGAAGTGCTTGACCTGACCAGGCTTGAGGATATTGATAAGCTTTTAAAGCATCAAAATCCTCTTGATTGAACTTAAATGTCGGAGCTAATATCGCATAACCTTTTGAATCTGCAAGATTACGCAACTCTTCGTAAACCGCATCTTGCCCATCTCCGTCAAGTCCCGGTACTGTTACAATTAATGGATATGGAGTTGATGAATTTATCAGCTTAGCAGGGATATAATAATAAAATTTAACGCTTGAATTTGTTGGGTTTGGAGTTGATATATAATCCGTAACTTCTTTTGGTTCTTTATTTTGAACTGAATTAACATTTTGTGTCTGAGATTGCTGAGGAGTATTATTTTTTTCTACTTCTGTTTCTTGAGAATCAGGATGGTGTATAGATGGCGGTGCAGGCGAAAAACCATAAACCGAACTTGATTCATTATTAGTACTGCTTGAACTTGATGAAGAATCACTAGATATAGATTGAATAACGTCTCCAAATGAAGTCATCGCAAACGATGCCATTAATATAACGGCTAAAGGGAAAATAAATTTCTTTTTCATATAAAACCTCTTATTTCTTAAACAATAATATTATATTCTTTTTTTTATAAATGTAAAGTATTAATATTATTGAATATTTTTAAATACCCTTCCCATGAGAAGTTTATTTTATAAGGTTTTATATACATCTAAATATTTTTTAGCGCTGTTATTCCAAGAAAAATCGTAGTTCATTGCATTTTTTATAAGATTTGTCCATTGATTTTTATTTTTATAAATATTAATGGCATAGTTAATAGTATTAAGCATTTCATGTGCATTGTAGTTATAAAATTTAAAACCTGTTGCTTTATCGTTAGGAAAGGCGCATATAGTATCATCCAATCCGCCCGTCGCTCTTACAATAGGGATGGTTCCATACTTAAGTGCAATTAATTGAGAAAGACCGCAAGGTTCAAATCTTGACGGCATTAGAAACATATCTGCACCTGCATAGATTTTATTACACAATTCATTTTTAAATTCGATTCTCGCTCTTATGTTGCTTGAATTGTAGCTTAGCCATACAAAAAAGTCTTCATATCTTTTTTCACCTGTACCCAGGACTATAATATCCGCTTGTATATTTTTAAGTTCATTTTCAACAGCTTTTAAAAGGTCAATACCTTTTTGTTCCACGAGTCTTGATATAATGGCAATTAACGGACGGTCTTTTTTATATTCAAGCCAAAAATCTTTAAGAACTTCTTTTTTTATTTTTTCTTTATTTGAAAAATCATCAATATCATAATTATAAGGGATTAACTTATCCGTTTTGGGGTTATATATACTGTAGTCTATTCCGTTGAGAATCCCCGTTAACTTAAATTGATTATTTCTTAATGTCCAGTCAAGTCCTTCACCATATTCATAAGTTAATATTTCTTGAGCGTATTTTGGTGAAACCGCAATGATTTTATCTGCGTAATTTATTGCACCTTTCATCCAGATAAGATTTCCGTAGTGTTCAAGTCCGTATTGATGATATACTTCATCTCTCTTTATTCCTGCAAAATCAAGAATTTCAGGGAAATACTTGCCTTGATATGCCAGATTGTGTATTGAAAATACGGTTTTTGAATTTTTATAAAATTCATCATACTTATATGAAGTCTTAAGCCAAACAGGAATCATTGACGTATGCCAATCATTACAGTGTATTATATCCGGTTTAAAGTTTAAAAGCCTTGAATATTCTAAAATCGCTTTAGAAAATGTTATAAATCTTTCCTGCTCATACCAGCTGTCAATTTCCGAGGGATATACCTTATTAAAACAAGAGAAAAACTTTGGATTATCAATAAAAAATACATTTATATTCGTATCCGGCAGTTTACACATATATAACGTAAAAACATATTGTGCATATCCAAAATAGAGCGTAAGTCTTGAATTCGGAAGCTCTTTAATATTATATTTTGCTTTATCTATACTTCCGATTAAGGGAGTAAAAACAGCCATTTCTAAATTATCATCTTTTAGATATTTAGGCAGACTTCCCATTACATCGGCAAGTCCGCCTACTTTTGTAAAAGGTGCAAGTTCAAATGTTGCAAATAAAATTTTCATATTATGCCTCTTTATGCAAGTTTTGAAAGGTATTCAAGCGAGTATTTTAATATATCTTCCGTCTTAATACATTCTTTTTTATAGTTTAATACTTCCTGAATAGCTGATTTAGCTTCATTTATATTATATCCTAATGATATTAATACTGTTTGTACTTCTAATATTGTGTCTTGATTAATGTTTTCCGTTTTTATATCAGAAACATCAACGGGTGTAACATTTGACCAGTTAATAAGTTTGTCTTTAAGCTCCAGAATTATTTTTTGAGCTACTTTAGCTCCAACTCCTTTTGCTCTTGATAATTCTTTAAAATCTTCTCTTATCATAATATCAATAAGTTCAGCTATAGAAAATTCATCTAATATTAATAAAGCAAGTTTAACACCAATGCCTGATACACTTTGAAGAATATTAAAAATATCCCTTTCTTCTTTTGTCAAAAAGCCTGTTAAGGTCATTGAGTCTTCTTTGTGGTTAAGAGAAACATATATTTTTATTTCTTCTTTTTCACTGTTGATTTTATTTATTGTGCATTGTCCCGTATGTATAAGATAACCGATATTATTAACATCTAATACAATATGAGAACCTCTGTAAGAATTTAACTGTTTTGTAACTATCTGTCCCTTTAAATAATCATACATTTTACTTTTCTTCTTCTTTATTTAATTTATTATATATATCTAACATTTTTTGAGCTTCCTTTTTATTACCGAGTTCTTTGTAACATAGTGCAAGATTATAATAAAAAGAAGGTTCATTTTTATTTAAGTCAATAGCTTTTTTAAAAGCAGATTTCGCCTCATTGTAATCTTTTATCCCTATATAACTGCATCCGAGGTTATAGTAATAATACGGATAATCTTTTTTGTATTTTATTGCAAGCTTATATTCTTTTATTGCATTATTGTATTTTTTTTGATTAAGATATATATTTGCCAAATTATAATGTGCCTTATCAAATTCAGGATTTAGGGAAATGGATTTATTTAAGAAAAATATTGCATTTTCTTCATTATTAAAGTCTTGTGTTAAATTGGCAAGAAGATACCATAGTTCATAATCTCTTTCCTTGTCGGTTAGTTTAGATATCATGTTGTATGCTTCTTTTAGGTTATTGGAATTATATATCGCAATAATTTCTTTCTTTTTTTCTTCTAACGGCAATGACTCGGCATAAGATACCGATAGACAAGAATATAATAATAAAATTGTGATTAATAATTTTTTTACCATAACTTGCTAATATTATAGTTTAATAAATATAATGTTTCTATTTAAAATTGTAAATTTTTATAACAATAAAAAAAAAAGAATAAATTTAATAAAAAAAAATGACTTTAATATAATATAGGATAAATAAACACAACAGGGCATAAATGATTACATTAGACTTAGACTTATCATATCTTTGTGCGAATTATAACATAGCAGCAAGCTCGCTTTCTTTGTATAAGAATAAGAGCATAACCCAGATAATGCAGACTGAGGCAGAACAAGGGAACCAGAAGGCTGCACAGTTTTTACTTGAAATTCTTTCTGAACCCGATGAACTTGCTAAGTTATTTCAGTTATTTAATCCGAAAAACAGATTTCTTATATTAATTAATATGAATGAAGAAGATTTAATGAAGGTAATGGAATACTTACAGACTGATGAATTTATTTTAGGATTAAGTATTTTAAATCAGAAAGCAATTGTTGATTTAATGATGTTTTTAAAACCGGAAAGTCTTGCCACTGTTGTACTTGAAAAAATGGATTGTGATAAATTTTTAAAAGAAATACCGGAAAAATATTTAGATGAATTTTTAGAATCGGATAAACTTGATAGAGATTTAATAATGAAAGCAATGGAAGATGTAGATGAAGAACAGCTTCAAAAAATGATGGAAAATTGGACAGGACAATCAAATTATGAAGAATCAGATTCTATAATGGAAAAATTATCATCATTGTCGGATGATGATTTTATGCGTGCTGTACATAATTTTGAACCAAAGGGAAAACGTCAGCTAATTTCAAATATTATAAAAGAAAAACCCGAATTATTTGAGGAATTTTCAGCGGAAGCAATGGTTCATCCTTTTACAACGATGAAGAAAGAGGATATATTAAAATCGCTTAAAGTACTTGAACCTGAAGAGTTTTTGCCAATGATTAACGAATTACCGCAGGAAATTATGGCTTTGGTTGCTACACAAATTAATCCGAGAATCTTTTCACAAGTTCTTGTCCGTGATTTTGCCAGTGTTATTGCACAATGCGGTATTAATTTGGGTTAAAGTTATTTGATTTTCCATTTCTTTTTTAAATTGAAAACGGTGCCGTCATTTTTTATACGTTTTATTGTAAAATTAAGGCTGCTTTTTAAAGAGTCATCATTTTCGCATTTTTTTATTCCGATTGCATAAGGTTCTTGGGATATTTTATTCTTTAAAATTCTGTAGTTGTCATTCTCGTCTAAAAATCCTGATAATATAGTATTATCAGTGCTAAAGGCATCACCATATCCGTTTTTAAAAGCGTCAAATGCTTCCTTGTAATTGTTGTATCCGTTAAGTTTTGCAGTAGGAAGAATTCTTCTTATATTTTTTTCTGAAGTTGTTCCAAGGGCAATTATAATTGTTTTCTTTTTTAAATCAGCAAAATTATATATTTTACTATCCTTTTTAACAAGCGCTGTTTGACCTGCAATAAAATAAGGTTCTGTAAAATCTATCAGTAATTCTCTTTGCGGAGTTATTGTCATGGTCGCTGCAACCATGTCCACACGTCCTGATGTAATAGCTTCAATTCTTCCCGAGGGAGTAATAGGTACAAAATCTATTTTTCTTTCACTTCCTAATATATCTTTAGCAGCTTCTCTTGCTATATCAATATCGAATCCTTCTATTTTCCCTGTTTTTGGATTCTTAAATCCGAACGGTTTCGAATCGGTACTGACTCCGACAATTAATACATCCCTGTCTATAATTTTTTCAAGCTGTGTTTTTTCTTCTTTTTTTCCGCAGCCACTGTTTAATATTATTATTATCGCTAAAAAAATTAATATTACTTTTCTCATATAAAAATAATATCATATAATCATTCACTTTCATAAAATTATCAGTATAATAAAAATATGTATAAAATATTAGGAATTATATTTTTAATATCTGTTGTTTTTATAACAACAGGAGCGGGGTATATGGGAACTCTTCCCGATATTGATTCTGAATTTTCTTATTTAAAAAAAGAAACTACGGAAAAATCTTCTGCTCCATTTTCTATACAGGAATTGGATAAACAAAATGAACAGCAACTCAAACCCATACCCAGAGATGATGAAAATTATGTTGATATTATCATAAAAAAAGATAAAACAACTAAATATATAAATGATACTAATTCTGTTATAATCATTCTCGAAAAATTAAGAGTATGCTTAAATACTAATCAGGATATACAAAAGTTTAACGCTATTGTAAGCAACTTAATAGATAATATTGACTATATTGAAAGAGAATATAGAGATAAACCCGAAAGTAATTATCTTTCATATTCACGGCTTATAAATTTGTCATTGGAAGCAAGAGAAACGGCTAACTTTAGAATGAAGGCTTTAAATTCTCAAAATTATATTCCTTATACTTCTAAAAATAATATCTATACTAAAGAAGCTATTGAAACAAAACTTGAATCTCTTTTAAATAATGTGTCCGACACTATTTTTGTTTTAAAAAATTTAGAGTAATTATTCTAAAAAATAGCTTATTGTCTGTTTAATTTTCATAAGAAATTCTTCTATATTTATATAGGAGAACGAACTATGATAAAAAAATATGTAATAACAGCACTTATAATAATGCAATTGCCGATATTAGCCCAGGCATATACGGAAGACAATCTTGATTCTATAGAAATGGCTAAATATGGAAGAGTATATTCCGCGGAAAATCTCGCTAACAGATTAAGAAGGTTAGAAACGGATTATTTTGGTATGGCTCAATCAGGTGACATTGATAAAAGAATTTCAATGCTCCAACAAATAGCCGTAAATGAAAGAATCCCATATTATCCCGATATTAATAATGAATATTTTTATTTAAGTAAAAAGCCAAATGCGCTTCAAAGGTTTTTTAATAATGTTTCTTCCGTATTTTATTCCCCAGGTGTTGTTACGGGGTATACGCCAAATATGTATAATCCAAATTGGAATAATGAATATATGAATTTTATGAATAGTAGAAATAATTATTATTGTCCTTATCATGATACTTATCATAGCGGCATAAATAACAGATTTCGCAACAGATATTATGACAGAAACTATAGAAATCGTTACGGAAACAGCTATGGATATAATTTTAATAATCCTTACTCAAGAGGGTATATTCCGACGGATGCCTTGACAAATGTTGCTACCAGGTCAACTGTACATATTTTGCAGGACTGATTTTATAGAATAGAAAAGACTGCCTATTATAGGCAGTCTTTTTGTTGATATAAAAATATTTATGATTCAAAAACGTAACAAAGAAGAGAAGCTTCTCTTGCTTTTTTAACTGCTTTAGCAAGCATTCTTTGATGTTCTGCGCAAGTGCCGGTTATTCTTCTCGGAAGTATTTTACCTGCTTCAGTTAAATATTTTCTTAATTTTTGTGCATCTTTGTAGTCAATATTTTCTATTTTATCCGTACAAAAACTGCAGTTTTTACGTTTTTTTTTGTCTAATTGTTCTTTTGCCATTATATTATCCTTTATTTTTACTGATTTCAAAAAGGTATTTCTTCTTCACCTATTAAAACATCGTTCATTTCTACCTCCGAGAATTTAACAACTTCATCGGAAGAAGGTTTGGAAGAATTTGCAGAGTTTAAAGCAGAGATGATTTCAAAGCTTGATAAATCAATTTCCATAACTTTTTTTTCATTACCGTCTTCTGTTTGGAAACCTGATACTTGAAGTCTTCCTTCAACGACAATTTTATCATCTTTAGAAACTGAGGCTTCAATATTTTCAGCGAGAGTTCCTCTTGCTATAACTCTGATTAGAGATTGTTCTTTCTCGTCAATATTCAAAGTAAAAGAAGTAACGGGAATGTTATTTCCCGTAAATCTTTTTTCCGGATTTCTGTATACTGTTCCTGATATTACTGCTTTTGCTATTGACATTATTTTCTCCGAATAATTATGCTTTAACCGGTGATACTTCAAGAAGCATAATTCTTAAAATATTTTCATTAAGTCTTAATTGTCTTCTGAATTTTTCAACCTGATTAGTTTCCATTTCAAAAGTTTGAACGGCAAAGTAGCCGTCTCTGTAATCCTTAATATCGTAAGATAATTTTTTGCGTCCCATTTTATCCGTAGTTATAACTTTACCTTCCAGAGATACAATTGTTTCATCTATTTTCGCAACAATTTTATCGTATTCTTCAGAATCAATATTAGGTTTTATTATTGATAACAGTTCGTAAGTTTTCAATTTATTTCTCCTTGACTTATATTATTGTTCAAGAAATATATTATCACGAACATTTTTAAAAACAAATATAAATAATTTTTATGTTAAAATTTCTTAGAGATTGTATAGAATGTCCGAACTTGTATGCGGCACCGGATTAAATAATGGAAAAATTGGAACTGATAGGAAAAACTCTTGAAGAAATTGAAACATTTATGATTGAAAATAATCAATCGAAGTTTCGAGCTAAACAAGTTTATAATTGGATATATTTAAAATCCGTAAATTCATTTGATAAAATGAGCGATTTGCCCCTTCAGGCAAGAGAACTGCTAAAAGAGAGATGTATAATATCCTCCGTAATTTTAAAAGAAAAGCAGGTAAGTAAAGACGGAACCATTAAATTTTTGTTTGAATTGAAAGACGGAAATTTAATTGAGTCTGTATTAATGCGATTTGATAACAGAGCAAACCTAACGGCATGTATAAGTACACAAGTTGGATGTCCTATGGGCTGCAGTTTTTGTGCAACTGCAAAATTGGGATTTAAAAGAAATTTGTCCACAAGTGAAATTATTGAACAAATATTTTTGATACAAGCCGAAACTGGACTAAAAGTTACAAATATTGTTTATATGGGGCAGGGTGAGCCTTTATTAAATTTTGAAAATCTTATTTCATCAATAAAGGTATTCAGAGAACAATTTCAAGTGGGTGCAAGACGAATAACGGTTTCTACATGCGGAATAATTCCAAAAATAAAAGAGCTGGCTAAATTAAATTTCCAATCAACACTTGCTATATCACTGCATGCTCCGGATAATGAAAAGCGCACTCAGATAATGCCTATTTCCGCAAAATATCCGTTTGAGGAATTAATTGACACTTTAAAATCATATACTCAAACAACAGGCAGAAGAGTCACTGTTGAATATGTACTTATGCGTGACATAAATGATTCAATTGAAGATGCAAAAAAACTTGCTTTTGCAATATCAAAACTGAAAAGTAATGTTAATTTAATTATATACAACCAAAATGAAAAAAGTCCTTATAAAAAGCCGTTAAAAGAAAATATTCTTAAATTTAAATATATTCTTGAAGCGTCAGGTAAAAAAGTTACAATCCGTTTAGAGCGTGGAAGCGATATTGATGCGGCGTGCGGTCAGCTCAGTTCAAAATTTGCTAAATAATTACTCTTGTTTTTATTTACTTTTTCATTTAAAATATATTATGAAATTTAATTATAATTTGTGGTAAATTTTTAAATTTGGCTTATAATAAAAAGGTAGAGTAAATAAATCTAATCAACATGATGTTTTTAAGCAAAAATTAATACTTAGGAGAGAGAAATATTTTGCTTTTTAGAAAAAAGGGGCATTACGAATGTACGTAAATAAGTGTATTAAATGCGGCGCTGAGTTCGAAACAAAGAACCCGAAAAGGGTAATATGTCCGAATTGTTTGTATTCGGATAAAAAATATACGGAGGAATTATCACAAGAAGCACAAAATGCTGCTAATTCGCCGGAAAACAAAGGCGGAATGAGTTCTTATTCTTCTCCGGATGAGTATAAAAGACCACAAAGAAACTACGACAGAAATAATAATGACAGACGTCCTTACGGAAACAGACCAAACGGGCAAAGATATTCTAGAGATAACAACAGACCGCAAGGCAGCTATCAAAGACCGTATAATAAATTTAGAAATGACGGACAGCAAAGAAATAAAGGTCAGTTTAATAAATCTAACGGAGGTTTTAAACAAAGACCAAACAGAAACAAACCTCAAAGACCTAAGCAGCTGCTAGTAAGTAAAGAACAAATTGAACAAATAGAAATTTTATATAAGAAGGCACTTCCTCTTCCAAACCCTGATATACATGAAATAATAGGGCAGGCAATCGGGTTGGAGCCGAGAAAAGTATTCTTTGGCATTAATCTGGTAAGACAAAAATTAATGCTTCCGAAACTTCCTTTCCCGAAAAGGAAACTTGCGGTTTCACCGGATCAGTTATTTGCTATAAAAAATCTTTATGAACCATTATTGCCCTTGCCTCCGATAGGATGTCATAAAATAATTGCAGTACAGCTGAGAATGGATGAGTGGCGTGTACATGTAGGTATCGGTTTAATTAGAAAACAGATGGGGCTTGATAGATGGAATCAAGATAGGGAAGATGCCCCTGAAGAATATAAAAAGAATAAATAATTATGACTGATGATTTAATTTCCGTTGCTAAAATTCTTAATTTCCATGGAATTAAAGGTGAGGTAAAGCTTGGTTTTTCTAAGGGCAGAGAACATCAAATTTCAGCTTTAAAAAAAGCTTTTGTCCTAAAGGACGGAAAATATATTGAATTAAATGTTGAAACAGTAAGGTTTCATAAGCATTTTGCAATTGTCAAATTCAATGAATTTAAAACAGTTAATGACGTAGAGGTATATAAAGGCTGCGATATATATTTGAGTAAAGAAGAAGTTGAAAAATTTCTTGCAGAAGATGAATATTTAATAAATGATTTAATAGGAATGGATGTATATGATGAAGACGGCTGTTTAATCGGCAATGTATGTGCCGTTGGAGAAAATGCGGCTAATAATTTAATTTCCGTTAAAGATAATAACGCCAGAGAACATTTAGTGCCGTTTGTAAAGGATTTGGTACCTGTTGTTGATATAAAAAATAAAAAAATCGTGATAAATAATATAGAAGGACTTATCGGTTGAGATTTGATGTACTGACACTTTTTCCTGAAACTGTTTCAAATTCTTGTAATTTCAGTATTATAAAACGTGCTGTTACGGACGGTTTTATAACCGTAAATACAGTAAATCCGAGAGATTATACAAAAGATAAACATAAAAAAGTAGATGATACGCCCTATGGAGGAGGAGCAGGAATGCTTCTTTCCTGTCAGCCTTATTTAGATGCTTTAAACTCCATAGAAAAATCAGATAATTCTAAGACTATTATAATGTCGCCTAAGGGAAAAATATTTAATCAGCAAATGGCAAAAGAGTTTTCTCAACAAGAGCAGATTATTATTATATGCGGCATTATGAAGGATTTGATGAGCGTATTATAGAATTATCAAATGCCGAGGAAATTTCTATAGGTGATTTTGTATTAACAGGCGGTGAATTTCCAGCTTTATGTATTATAGACAGTGTCACAAGATTGTTAAAAGGGGTTCTGGGGGATGACGAGTCTTGTGAATTTGACTCTCATTATGACGGACTGTTAGAACATCCTCATTATACAAAACCAAGGAATTATATGGGGCTTGAAGTACCTGAAATCCTTTTATCGGGTAATCATGAAAAGATAAAAGAATGGCGAAGGCTTCAACAATTTATTATTACAAAGAAAAAAAGACCTGATTTATTTGAAAAGTTTATTAATTCGGAACTTTGCGACTATGATAAAAAATTAATAGAAAAAAATTCTCAATTGTTTTAAACTATAGTTATTATGAGAGCGGCAGTCTTAAAAAATAAACAGTTTATAATTGAAGAAATAGAAAAACCGGATCTTAATTCAAGAGAAGGTGCTGTAATTAAAGTAAACGGATGCGGTTTGTGCGGTTCCGATCTTGTAAAAATGTTTACGGGCAAAGCAAAAGATGGTGATGTCCTCGGTCATGAGGTTGTCGGTGAAATAGTTGATATTAACTCAAAAACGGAATTTAAGCGTTCAGACAGAGTTGCTTTAGGTCATCATATTCCATGTTTTAAGTGCCAATATTGTTTAAATGAAAATTATTCAATGTGCAGACATTTTAAATCTACAAATATAAAGCCGGGCGGATTTTCCGAGTTTATATACGTAACCGAAGAACATCTTTTAAATACTGTTTTTAAAATAAATGATAATGTCACGGATATTGAAGCTTCTTATATGGAGCCGTTGGCTTGCTGTTTAAGAGCAGTAAAAAGAGCGAATTTAAATCAATACAATAAAAGTCTTATCATTGGTTTAGGCTCTGTCGGCATGTTAATGGGAGCTGCGGTAAATGCACTTTCAAAAGATGCATACGGCTGCGATATAAAAAAAGAACGTGTTGAATTATCGGAGAAATACGGATTTAAAAAGTCATTTATATTGGAAGAAGCGGAAAAAACATTAACTGAAATGAGAAAAATTGCCCCGGAAGGTTTTGATGTTATATTCCTAACGGCAGGTGCTTCATCTGCAGTAGATTTTGCGCTTAAAACAGTTAGAGACGGCGGCAAAATTGTTGTTTTTTCCAGCATAAAAAACAATAATTCATTTTTAAATAATGATATATACTATAGAGAGCTTACCGTGATGGGAAGTTATTCACCTTCTCCGAATGATTTAAAAGAATCTTTGAATTTAATTTCAACGGGAAAGGTAAATTTAAAACAATTGTCTACTTTGTATTCTTTGGACAAATTAAATGAAGCAGTATCCGATACTCAATCAAATAAAATAATGAAAGCATATATACAAATATGAAAATGAACTCGTTGCAATATTATGCACCTTTAAGTGTAAAATATGAAGAAGTGGAAATAAAAGACCCTAAAGAAGGGGAAGTGCAAGTCAAAATAATGGCTGCATTAACCTGCGGTACCGATGTAAAAACATACAGGAGAGGTCATCCCGTATTGATAAAAAAAGTGCCGTCAGGCTTCGGGCATGAATTTTCGGGTATAATAACAAAAATAGGTAAGAATGTTACGGGATTTAATATTGGAGACAGAGTAGTTGCCGCAAATTCTGCGCCTTGCGGAGAGTGCTTCTTTTGTAAACGCGGTGATTATAATTTGTGCGAAAATATAGAATTTTTAAATGGAGCTTATGCTGAATATATTAATATACCTAAATCTATTGTAAAACGTAATCTTTTACATTTGCCTGATGATTTAAGTTTTGAAAGAGCGGCATTTGCAGAACCCTTGGCTAATGTTGTTCACGGAGTTGATAAAACGGGAATAAAAAAAGGACAATCTGTTGGGGTTGTTGGTATTGGTCCAATCGGTTTAATGTTTGTTAAATTAGCTAAATTGAAAGGAGCAAGAGTTATAGCAGCCGGAAGAAACCCTTTAAAACTCAAATTGGCTAAAGAATTTGGCGGTGCTGATGAAATTATTGATTTAAATAAATATAAGAATCCTGAAAAAATATTTATAGATTTTTCAGATGGGAAAAAGGGGCTTGATGTTGCGGTAGAATGTGTCGGTTTGCCTGAAATATGGGAGAGAATGTTTACATTTGTAAGAAGGGGCGGTATAGTTCATTTATTTGGCGGCTGTAAAGACGGAACTACATTTTCTATTGATACAAGAAGACTTCACTATGATGAAATTAAAGTTTTAAGTATTTTTCATCATACTCCTTTGTATTTTAGAGAGGCGTTAAGACTTATAGCGGAGAATAAAGTTCCTGTTGAACAATTAATTACCGAAACTCTTCCTCTTGAAAGAGCCGAGGAAGCATTAATTAAGCATATGAACGGAAGAGTTATTAAAGCATTAATTAAGCCGTAATTCCACTAATTCCTTTTTTGTTGTATAATCTTCCATGAGGCAGATGGGTGTATGAATAAAAGTATTTCAGAATTAAAACATTTAATAGAAAAATCAGATAGTATTGTTATTCTTTCTCACGTTAATCCTGACGGTGATACGTTAGGCTCTAATCTTGCCTTAAGAATAATAATACAAAAATATTTTAATAAAACCCCTGATAGTGTTTGTATCGGATATTTGCCTGAAATATACCGATATCTGCCGGAATATGAAAATCTAAAAAGAGTTGAAGATATAGATTTAGAAAAACAATATGATTTAGCTATAGCTGTTGATGTGGCTGCAAAAGACAGATTGGTTAATTGTACAAAAGTTTATGATAATGCAAAAGTGAAAGTTAATATAGATCATCATGTTACAAATAATTCTTATGGTGATATAAATATTATTGACGGTAAAGCTGCCTGCGCAGGTGCTATTTTATATAAAATATTTAAAAACTGGAAAACAGATATTCCGCAAAATGCTGCAAGATGTTTATATACATCTTTAATGACGGATACAGGAGGATTCAGGTACGAAAATACTACGGTGGACACATTTATAATGGCAGCGGAATTAGTAAAACTCGGAGTTTCTCCTGTTGAAGAATATAGAGCCTGCTACGAAACAAAACCTCAAAATATGGTTCAATTTCAGGCATATATTGTTAATAACGCATTATTCTTGAATAACGGTAAAATAGCTGCAGCCAAAGTTACAAAAAAGGATATGGAAAAATTTAATGCAACGGATGATTATACGGAAGGTATAGTTGAAGTGATTAGAACATCCCGTGATGTTGAAATTTCTGCACTACTAAAAGAAACAAAAGAAGGATATACTAAAGTTAGCTTAAGAAGTAAAACAAAAGACTTAACAAAAATAGCATTGGACTTTAACGGCGGCGGTCACCGCTTTGCCGCAGGTTGTACTATTAAAAAACCTATTGATATTGCTTTTGAAAAATTAATAAAACGTATTCAGCTTGAAATAGAATAATATGAGAAAATATATTGAATCACTTATAAAAAAAATAATAGATCAGGATTTTTATGGGGTAGCTGCCGAAATGGCATTTTGGTTTATATTAGGACTATTTCCTTTCCTGTTATTTTTAACGTCACTTTTTGCTTGGATGGGAAAAAAGACTTTAATTACTCCAATAATTAATTTTTTAACAAATATAGCACCTCCCGATGTATCTTCATTAATTTTAAATACGTTAAATGAGGCAATGATTTTTAAGCAGGGTACATTAATTGCCATATTCGGACTTGTAATAACTATTGCTCTGGCTTCTAATGCAATTGCCGTTATTATAAAGGGATTAAACAGAGCTTATGCTATTGAAGAAACAAGAAGTTTTTTTTATACAAGAACTTTATCTGTATTAATGGTATTTTTTAATTCTCTTGTGCTTTTTCTTGCGGTAAATTTAATAGTCTTGGGCAAAGTATTTATGGATTTTATGCTGGAATATACAATTCTCTCAAAATTATCAATTGATATAATATCAATATTAAGATGGCCTGTTTCTTATTTGGCTTTGACTGCTTTTTCCATAGGAAATTATTATATTCTTCCCAATATTGAAGGTAATGATAAAATTAAATTTAAAAGTATACTCCCCGGGGCTTTTTTCTTCTGTTTGTTTTGGATGTTAGGTTCATGGTGTTTTTCGATATATTTGAGCAACTTAAACGCATATAACAAAGTTTACGG
>CANQCO010000053.1 GCA_947589705.1 Candidatus Gastranaerophilales bacterium | reverse complement strand
TGCCATACTTATGGTTTGGCTATATTATACTTCTTTGATAATCCTTATCGGAGGCGAAATAAATTCGAGAGTTTATAACAGATTAACAGCTAAAAGTTAAATCTTGTGTATAAAATTTAAAGTCTCGGCTCTCAAATCGCTTTTTAATACACTGCTTATAAATTTTCATACCACTCTAATAAATCTTTCCTTTTAACTTTTTTTGTGGAAGTTTTGGGAAGTTCATCTTTATGAATAACAATTACCGTCGGAATTTTATATTGTGCCAGATTTTTCTCGGACAGTGTTTTTACTTCATCTTCAATAATTTCTTGGACATTTTCATTGTTTAAAATATTGTCATCGGGAACGATAATTGCTCCGACTTCTTCCGTTCCGGCTTTATTTCCCGATTTGACTTTTAGTGAAAGAACGCAAATCTCTTTAATTTTTTCAGATTGTTCAAGTACGGCTTCTACTTCTTCGGGGAATATCTTTTTTCCTCCGCCTAAGACAATCATGTTTTTAATTCTTCCCGTTATTTTTATAAATCCTTTTCGGTCAATTTCTCCGATATCTCCTGTATGGAACCAGCCGTTCTCATCAATAACTTCGGCTGTTAACTCGGGTTTATTCCAATATCCTTGCATAACATTAGGACCTGTGACCAAAAGTTCACCGTTATCGGCTTTTTTTATACATACGGAAGGAAGAGCTTTTCCGACTGTTCCTATTTTGTTATTGTTAAAGCAGTTTGTTGAAACAACAGGACTTGTTTCCGTTAAACCGTACCCCTGATAAACTGGGATTCCAATTGTGTTAAAAAATTCGGCAACGGAATCTTCAAGGGGCGCTCCTCCTGATATCATGCATTCAAATTTTCCTCCAAGTCCTTCAATTACGGACTTAAATAAAATTCTTCTTATATTTAAAGGCAGATATTTTGCGAATTTGTACATAAAATTGAATATTGTTTCAACATTTTTCCCCTGCTTTTTTATTTGTTTTTCTATACTGTTTTTAAGCATTTTAGCTACAAGAGGAACTACAATCATGTTTGTAATTCCTTTCTCTTTCATGGTTTCAGTGAGTTCTTTAGGACTCAACGATTTTATATAAGTTATTTCAGAGCCCATATAGAGCATTGTAAATAAACCCACGTTTAATTCTAAAAGGTGATTCAGGGGAAGTATGGATAAAAATTTATTTCTGTTTGAAAGCTTGAATAAAAGCTCAAAATCTCTTACTTGAGAATATATATTGCCAAAACTAATCATAACTCCTTTGGGATTACCCGTGGTTCCCGAGGTATAAACGATTAGGGCTGTTTCATCAAGGTGTCTCGGTCTTCCCAAATCTTTATCAATATCAGCCTCAAGCTCAAATATATTTGGGTAATCACTTTTTTCATCTTTATCAATAACAAAGAGGTATTCTATTGAAGGAACATTATTTTTAACCTCAAGTGCGTGTGAAAGATAATGCGAAGAACAGCAAAGGATTTTAGGGTTACAATCAGACAGTATATTCGTGTGTTCGTTAACGGTAAGTTTAACATCTAAAGGCACCGTTATAGCTCCTGTTTGAATTGAAGCAAACATTGCAATGGAAAATTCGGGTCTTGATTCTGATAAAATTGCTATTCTGTCCCCTCTTTGGATATTTGTTTCTTCAATAAGGTAATTTGCAAACTTTTTGGCATTTCTTGAAAGTTCAATATAGGTAATTGTTTCATAGCCGTTTTTTGTTTTAATGTTTAATGCTTTGTCAGGACCATGGATATCTCCTTTTTCCCTCATCAAATCAAGGAAGTTAGAATGCAGCTTCTTTGAAATGTTATAAAAAGCTCTTCTTTCCAAAGCTTTTTTCATAAAATTAACTCTTGTTTGAAGTTCGTGAGCTATTTCTTTTTCATCTTTATCCAAATCTTTAACGGCTTGGCCAAATTGAATAATAATAGTATTAAAAAATTTAGGTAAAATTCTTGATTTATTCCAAGTTTCAAAACCTCCTTTAATAGCAAAAGGAACAATTGGGCATTGAGCATTTTTTGCCATAATGGCAACGCCTCTGTTAAATTTGCATACCTGCCCGTCCGGTGTAAATTTGCCTTCTGGGAATATAATTACAGCTTCGCCTTTCTTTAACTGAACTATAGCTGAATCTAATGCTTCAAGTCCTTTACCGAATTTTAAAGGGAGAACATTAAAATATTTAAGAAAATATTTTATAACGGGAACTTGAAATGCGGCGGGACCCGTTATAAACCATAGCGGTCTTTTTGTTGCCATCTGCACTATAAACGGGTCTAAATGCCCTGTATGATTACCTGCCAGTATTATTTTCCCTTTTTTTGGCAGATTTTCAATACCTTCAACCTTATATCTGAAAAGCAGAACAAAAATTTGACCCAAAGTCCCTTTTAAAAGTAAATACCTGAAAGGTTTATCAAACAGTAATATAATAATTGCCATTAATAGAGAGGTGGCGGCAATTATTTTAAATGAGTTAAGCGGGTTAATATGTCCCGTGGAAAATACAAAAGTAACTGTTCCCAACAGAAAACTAAGTGTGTTTAAGGTTAAATTTAAACCGAAAATTTTACCCCTGACTCTGTCGGGTGTGATTTTTTGGAGTATTGTATCAAGCATTACAACCACCATTGCATCTGAAATTCCGATTGGAATTAACCATTTCCACGCTATATTAAGAGAGTTGCAAAAATTTGCCGTAAAAAGAGTAATAAATAAAATACAGAAACCTATTGCAAAAAGGTGTATTACTTTTATTATTCTTGCAAGATAAATTGTCACAAACATACCTATAATTATGCCAAGACCGAGTAATGTTCTTAAATATGTTAAATCTTTAAATTCAAGTTTATAATAGTCCGTAACGAGCGTGTTTAAGTTATTTGAAAAAGCTGCAACAATAAACTGAATAAAGATTGATAAAATTACAAGATATAATGCTCTTTTGTGGTTTTTTAAATATTTAAAAGCTGTTTTTATATCATCATTGATGTTTTTTGCGGCTTTTGAAAATATTTGAGGTATTTTTATCTTAATTAATCCGCAGACTACTGAAACAAAAAGATATGAAAAAGTAATTAATATAAGGGTTTTTAACTCGCCGTGATGTTGAATTAAAAAATTAGATATAAAAGCCCCAAATAAAAGTGCAATAGAACCTATGGATGAGTTTAGTGCATTTGCAAATTTTAATTGAGATGTTTCAACAATGTTCGGCAGAATTGACATTTTTGCGGGATAAAAAAATGCACTTCCTATACCTAGTAAAAATGAAGTTAAATATATAATTTCATTTGAAATGTTGTTATTTAAGTAAAAAATTTCTATAAATAAAACTAAAATTAAGCACCTGTATAATGAACTTATAGAAAGTATAAGTTTCCTTGAAAATTTATCACATAATATGCCGGCAAAAGGGCTTAATAGGAATTGGGGAAGAAGAAAAGAAAAAAGAGTTAATGCTATTGCCCTGCCTGCATTAGGAAGTGTATTTATCAATATTGCTATTAAACAAAATTGTATAACGGCGTCCGAAAAATGAGAAAATAATTGTCCCAAAAATAATTTATCAAATTCAATATTATATAAGGGACCTATTTTTTTACCGATGATTTTAAACATTTCATACTCCCTAAAATTAATCTTTTATAATTATATATATTTTTTTAAAATAAGTTAAATTATTGATTTTTTCTTAATTAAATACGATAATTTAATAGTAATTTTGGAGGGTCGTATCATTAATATCAAGTTTTTTTCTTCATTAGTAATTATTTCTTTAATGTTATCATTAAATGCTTTTGCAATGTCACCTGAAGCAAATAAGTATTACCGAGAAGCTTGTGAGCTTTCTGATAACGGTAAATATACTGAAGCTGTTGAAAATTTAAATAAAGCAATTCAATTATCAAATGATGAAGCTCTTCTTTATACAAAACTTGCAGGTATGTACTCAGAACTGGGACAGTGGGGAAATGCTGTTGAAGCTTATAAAAAAGCGCTAAAGATAAACCCTAATGACGCATTTATATATATAAGCCTCGGCAATATATTTGAGCAGATGCAGGATTATAAAAATGCCTATAATTCATATAATCAAGCAATGAAAATGTTTCCCGAATATAAATATAACTATTTAAACCTTGCAAGTGTTAAAGCAAATTTAAAAGAAGATGAAGAAGCTATTAAGTATTATCAAATGTTTTTAAATTATTATCCGGATGCACTGGACGCTAGAGAAAATATGGCTTCTATATATTTAAGAATGAATAAACCAAAAGATGCAGTTGATATTTATAATGATATTTACCTGAAAGAGCCTTCATCGTTTAAGGACTATTCTAATTACGGACTTGCTCTTTACAGAATATCCGATTATGACAAAGCGGAGCAAATATTAAATAAAGCGATAGAAAATGATAAAAATGACTATGTTGCCATGGCAAACTTGGCTTATGTATATATGGCGCAGCATAGAGACAAAGAAGCCATAGGCGAATTTTCAAAAGTTCTTGCTTTAAATCCGGATATGAATTCAATCAGGTTTGATTATGCTAATTTACTTGCCGATAATGATAATATTGATGAAGCTATCATTCAATATGAAGAATATCTTAAGACTTCAAAAAATAATGAAGTTGCATATTTGAATACCGGTATATTGTATTCCAGAAAAGAAGATTATCCAAAAGCTATAGAAATATTAAAACAAGGCAAAACTGTTGCGCCAAAAAATATTGAAATCCAAAAAGAATTGGCAAAAGCATATCATTTAAATAAAAATTATAATGAAGCAATTCTTGAATATGATTCTCTGTTGGCTTCAACTCCTGACGATACGGATATTTTATTAAATAAGGCGGTAGCATATCATGCTTTAAAAAAATATACTGAGGCTATTGATATATACAAATCACTGCTTGAAAAAAAATCAGGTGATAAAAAAATATTGGAATATTTGTATAAAGCATACATCGCTCAAGCTGATAATTTATTTAACGAGGGAAATTACAGAAAAGCCGTACAAAATTATGAACTGGCACTAAATATAAATCCTGATGATCCTATTTTATATATAAATATAGCAAATACTTATGATAAGATGGGGTCAAAGTCCAAAGTTATTGAATATTATGAAAAAGCGATGGAAACTGCACCTGATAATCCTGATGTCCTTTCTTCATACGCTAAAACTCTCAATAAATATGATAAAACTGATGAAGCAAAACTTGTTTATGAAAAAGCTTTATCAGTTCAAGATACTAAAGTTGAAGATAAGTATGATTACTATATAGATATAGCAGATACTTATTATAAGAATAAGGATTATACAAACGCTCTTGAAAACTATTTAAAAGCCGAAACTTTAAATAAAAACGATGAGTATTTGTATATAAAGCTTGGAAATTCATATAAAGGATTATCAAAACTTAATGAAGCCGTTGATTCGTATAAAAAATCCATAGCAGTTAATAATATGAATCCTGATGCTTTTTTTAATATAGGTTTATGCCTTGCAGAGTTAAATGATTTAGTTTCAGCTAAAGAAAACTTTTCAAAAGTTATTGAATTAAAACCTGGCTATGCTTATGCCTATTATGCTATGGGGCTTGCTTTTGAAAAGGAAAATAATTTAGAAAAAGCTGTTGAATATTATGAAACTTTTGTTGAATTAAGTGAAGATAAAAATTTAAAAAATAATGTTCAAAATAAAATAAATAATTTAAAAAAGAAATTAAATAAATAAAAATGAAAAAGCTTATTCCCGTAGTTATGTTATTAATATCTTTATTATTTTCATTTGGCTTTAAGAGAGAGGAAAAGCCTTATGTAATATTATCATCTGCGCCAATGGCGAAAGAAAATATCAACCGTGTGGAAAGAGTATTTAATGTTGGACAGAGAATATACTATTGTCTTGTTATTCCCTCAGGTGCTAAATATTCGGGAATCAGAATGCAGCTTTCTAATCAAAGTGATAAAACAACAAACTGGGGTTATTCAATAATTCAAAGCCGTGATTTTTATATGGAAAAATCTGATAGGAGCTATAAAAGTTATTTTTATACCCAAAAGAGCGGGCATTATATAATACAATTTTTCTATTTAAATAAGAAAAATTATCCGTTTGTTCATAAAGAGTTTATGGTTCAATAATGATAAAATATTTAAATTACATATTAAACAGGTTTAAATCATCTAAGTATGTAAGAAAAGGAAAATGTAATAAATGCGGTGCTTGCTGCAGAAACATACTCTTATATACAGAAAGAGGAATTGCAGTAACAAGTGAAGAACAATTTGAAAAAATAAAAGAATTCGATAAGCATTTAAAAAATTTTTATATATCAGGTAAGAATGAATCTGGGAAATTATTATTTACGTGCAGAGAAATTGATGAAAACAACAGATGCCGTATGTATGTATTTAGAGGACTTGTTTGCAGAACCTATCCTAAGCCTGATTCATATTTTCTTGCAAACGGAGGAGAACTGCTCGATGGCTGCGGGTATTATTTTGAACCTGATAAATCTTTTAAATCTTATTTAAAAATGTCTTAATAGTTTTAATTGCTCTATTTGCAAGAAGTTCATTTTTTAATTTCTTATCTTTTCTTGTTTTCCTATCCATTTCCATATCTGCTATAATTCCCCAATTGGAATTTATAGGCTGGAAGGATTTATGTTCACTATATGAAATATAATGAGTCAAAGCTCCAAGCATTGTTTCTGTAGGAAGATTAAGGAGTTCTTTTTCTTCAATATATCTAGCCATATTAATACCTGCTAAAAGACCTGTGGCAATGGATTCGGTATAACCTTCCGTTCCTGTTATCTGCCCTGCAAAGAAAATATTGCTGTTTTTCCTTGTTTGAAGTGATGAATTAAGGATTTTTGGACTGTTTATAAAAGTATTTCTGTGCATAACACCGTATCTCATGATATTTGCATTTTCAAGCCCCGGAATAGAGTGTATAAGTTCTTTTTGGCAGCCCCATTTTAAATTGGTTTGAAACCCTACGAGGTTATATAAGCTTGCAGCTTTATTGTCCTGCCGCAATTGAACTACGGCATAATTATTAATCCCCGTTCTTTCATCAATAAGCCCTACAGGTTTTAAGGGCCCGAATCTTAATGTATCAATTCCCCTTGAAGCCAAAACTTCTATCGGCAGGCATGATTCAAAGAATTTTGCATTTTTCTCAAATGATTTTAACTCTATTTTTTCAGAGTTAATCAGAATATTATAAAATTTTTCATATTCTTCCCTATTCATAGGGCAGTTAATATAATCATTTCCGCCTTTATTATATCTGTTCATAAAAAACGCTTTTGAAAAATCTATAGAGTCTTTTTCAACAATAGGTGCAATTGCGTCAAAGAAATGTAAATATTCTTCTCCTATTATGTCTTTAACTTTTGAGGATAATTTTTCGGAAGTTAAAGGCCCCGATGCGATTATAACGGGTTCATCAGTATTAATTTCAGTAATTTCTTCATTTATTATGTTAATAAAAGGGTTATTTTTAATTAAATTTGTAACATCAGATGAAAAAAGTTCTCTGTCAACGGATAAAGCACCGCCTGAGGGTACTTTACAATTATGAATTATTTTCATAAGAAATGAATCTAATACTTCCATTTCATATTTTAAAAGTCCTGACGCATTTGTAATATCGTAAGACCCCAGACTGTTTGAGCAGACTAATTCCGCAAATTTATCGGTTTTATGTGCTCCCGTTGAGACGAAAGGACGCATTTCATAAAGGTCAACATAAATATCCCTTTTTGCCAGCTGAAGCGCTGCTTCACTGCCTGCCAGCCCTGCTCCTATTACTTTTACTCTTTTTCCTTTATTCATATTTTTATTATCTCATAAAAAATGAGCAATTTTTAATAAATTGTAGTAGAATATTTATATAAGTAGTAGTTATAGGTTAAGAGTGGCGAATGAGCGATAATAAAATTAAAATTTATTTGTTTGATAAAGATAATTTAACAAAAACTTTAATTGAAAATTATATTAATGAATTAAATATTAATTTTGAATTGATTAAAGAAGCTGATTTCAATAAAGAATTAGTTCAAAGTGACGATTCATATAAATTTATATTTATTGCACATAATGATGAACTCGAGGCAAAAGAAAATGATATAAAAATTCTTGCTGACGATTCTAAAAATATTTTATTCATGCTTTTAAACGAACCTAATTCTGATTTATATGTTAAATATTTAAGACTCGGTGTCAAAGAATTTCTTATAAAACCTTTAGTAAAAGATAATTTTATAAAATCTATAAAAAATAATTATAAGCCCGAAATGTTTATAAATAAAAATGCGAATACAAATTCTAAGATCGTAGTTGTTTCATCACAGGAACAAAGTTGTGGTAAAACCTTTTTTGCAGTAAATATTGCTAAGGAAATTGCTGATATTACAAAAGAAAAAGTACTGCTTTTAGATTTTAACAACGGGTTAAATAATGTATCATTTTCTTTAGATATAGATCCTGCCTATGATACTAATTATTTTATTTTAAATACTAATTCAAAAAATTATGAAAAAGTATTTTCTAATGTTTCTTGTTTTAAAAATTCATCTATGTATATTATTTCTAACGGATTATACACAGGTGTTGATGATAATATAAATACAAATGATATTGAGAATTTTATTAACTATATAAGAAAATATTATAAGTATATAGTTATAGATGTAAATCAAAATATTGATATAATGAATTTTATTTTATATGCAAATTCTGATATTATTATGTATTTAATTACGCCAAATTTGACTTCTTGTGAAAAGAATCATAAATATATCGAAAACAATTTTACAGGAAGAAAAATTAAAATTATACTAAATAAATATAAGCCCAAAGATGAGCTAAAATTAAATGAAATTGAATCAGCAATAGGTTATGATATTTTTGAAAAAATATCAATGAATCTTTCTGTTTCGTTAGGTTCTGCCAGCAGGGGCAAGACTATCAGGGAAATTAATCCGAATAGTGATATTGCAGCTTCTTTTAATAAAATTGCTGAGTATATAATTTATAGGGTTTAATATGATATTTAAAGACAGATTGAATTTGTTAAATAATAACCAAAAAGATGATATTTCAAATACTGAAATTGGCGTTAAAGAAAATTCTAATGTCTTAGATTTTTTTGTAAGTGATAAAATAACTGAAAAAATAATTACAGATTCAATAAATAATTCTGAGAGTGTTATTATAATAGGCTCCGTTGATTGTGATAATACTATATTATGTAATTATATTGAAACTTATTTGCAAAAAAAAGGAAATAATAAAGTTGCTAATTTTGATATAAAAAATTTTGTAAAAATAATTGAAAATACAATATATGGATATAAGGGTTTTATAATACCATTAAATATAAAAGAATATGATAATTTTATAGAAAACTTGAAATTATTAATACTAATAAATTTTCCAAATATTAATGAAACATTAGCAGATAAAATAATTGAAAAATTGGGTGCAATAGTTATATTTTTCTCAAAAAATCAAGACGGACTTTTCTATGTTCATAATATTGGAAAAATAACAAAAAAACAGAATAGAATTTTTTTAGATGATATTTATAATATAAATAAAAAAAATGCAGAACCGCAGGAAACAACATTAAAAAGAGAAATTTCATCAAAAAAGGTTAATAAATATAAATTATTAAAAGAAAAAATAAAGAAACACGACAATATAGATCTTTAGATTAATAAAAATAAATCTCTATATTGATGAGCTGCCATGACACCGGCTGTAATATAAAAATATAAGGCATGGATGAAAAGGGAGCTATGGTGTGTATATGAGAAGAAATGTTGAGTTTGGGAAAAAAACTAAAATCATTTTGGTAGATGATAATTTTGAGCATTTACTAGGGATTAGAGAATTAGTTAATTTAGAAACAAATTTTGAGGTAATAGCAACTGCGACAAATGCGAATATTGCAATAAATTTGGTTAAAAAATATCAGCCCGATGTTGTATTAATGGATATAAATATGCCGGAAAAAGACGGCTTAACCGCAATAAGCGAGATAGAAAGATTAAATCTGGGTACAAAAATTATTGCTTTAACGGGATATGATGATTCTGACCTGATTTTTAGAGCTATGAAAATAGGAGCTAAGGGCTATATTCTTAAAACTATGGCATCGGCTCAATTAATATATGCCATAGAAGAAGTAATGCAAGGTAAAATATATCTTCCGACGGGACTTTCTTCAAGATTTTTTGAATATTTCCAAAAATCATTTAAAGATGAATCTCAATCTAATACAAATGAAGAAAATCTCCTTCAGTATTTAACTCAAAGAGAAGAAGAAGTCCTTGATTTGTTAACTCAGGGCGTAACTTATAAAGGTGTTGCTCAGCAGTTATTTATAAGTGAAACAACAGTTAAAACCCACGTAAATAATATTTTCCAAAAACTGCAGGTTAATGACAGAACTCAAGCTGTATTATATGCAATAAATAATGGATTTATGAACAGAAAAAAGTTAAAAATGGCTATATAATTTGATATGAACAAAAACTATAATACTCTTCATCAATACATACTCGAAAATTCAATAAAAGAATATCATAAAGAGACCGTTAACGGTCTCTTTCGTGCGATTTTAGAACCGCTTATTGAAAATCAAAAGTTTGAATCGTGTATATTATTCAAATTATCCGATACAAGTGATAAAGAATCCATAATTAAGAGATTGGCTTTTTCAGGTGCAGTTATATATTCTTATAATGATAATTTAAATTTTGAAAATATTGAAAAAGAAAATATTTGGAAGGATACCGAATTTGTTATCGTTATTGGTCAAAGATATTCTACTGCTATGATTTGGGATTATACACTCTCATCAAAAAATGATTACACTCCCTTGTGTCTAATATATAATTCTAAATTTATTACTGATATTGCAAAAACTATATTAGCGAATACAAAAAAAGACATAAAAGATATTTTATTAAAATATATGCCCGACAGACGTGAAAATACTATTCTGAATAAATCAATTAACCTGATTGCCGATAAATTAAATGAAAAAAATGAAGAAATTATATTCTCGGAACTTGAAAAAACAAAACTTTTAAAAGATGATGACAGACTTGAAGTAGCTTCTGTTGTTGCTGAAAAGGCTAAATATATTGCGCATGAAATAAAAAATAATTTATCTGTTATAAACTTATATTCAACAATTGCTCAAAAGCGTTTAAATACGGTCTCAGCAGACATTGAGGTTATGGAATCGTTAAAAACATCCGTTAAAAATATTCAAAATGCTTCAGAAGCAATATCAAACCATATTAATGATTTAAGATGCCTTTCAACGCCTTATAAAACAAATGTTAATCTAAATGAGCTTATCTTACAAATCATTTCTCAATGTGAAGAAAAAGCTCATAAATCGGGTGTAAATATTGTTTATGACGAATTTAAAGATATTATGGTTTATACTGATGCGGCTAAACTTCAATGTGCAATAGTAAATGTTATATTTAACGCAATAGAAGCCTGCCAAGACGGCTCTGAGATAAGTATAAAAGTCAAAAAGGATAACGATAATATATTAATTGATATTGTAAATACGGGAGATATGATACCCCCTGAAATACAAAATAAAATATTTGAATCTGATTTTACGACTAAAAAAACGGGCAGCGGCTTGGGGCTT
Organism: Candidatus Gastranaerophilales bacterium; assembly: GCA_947589705.1. Taxonomy (GTDB): domain Bacteria; phylum Cyanobacteriota; class Vampirovibrionia; order Gastranaerophilales; family Gastranaerophilaceae; genus Avigastranaerophilus. The sequence goes on along the minus strand of CANQCO010000053.1, from coordinate 4,185 downwards.
TTTATATGCAGATATCAGCTTGAATTATCGAATGGAAGTATAAATCTTTTAAAATCGGATGAAAAAGAAACTGTTTTTGAAATAACTCTGCCGATAAAATAAAACTTTTCACCTGTTATTTTAAATCGTATAATAATTTTATGGATAATATTGCTGTAAAAAAATATACATTAAAAAAAGTTTCGACTGAAATTGTATATAAAATAGATTACGAAAAAGAACTAAATCCGAGCCAGCTTGAAGCGGTTAAGCAAAAAGACGGTGCAATTTTGGTAATTGCCGGCGCAGGAAGCGGTAAGACAAGGACTCTTACATATAGAGTAGCACGACTTATTGAAGACGGAGTTAACCCTAAAAATATACTTTTATTAACCTTTACCAAAAAAGCGGCTCAGGAAATGCTCTCACGTGCTTCAATTGTTCTTGATTCAAGGTGTGAACAGGTCGCAGGCGGAACTTTCCATTCTTTTGCAAATACTATTTTAAGGAAATATTCATCTTTTCTTGAACTGAATAATAATTTTACCATTACAGACCGCACGGATAGTGAAGATATCATTAATCACATACGGTCTAACATTATAAATAAGCAGGAAAAAAGATTTCCTAAAAAACATACAATACTTGATATTTATTCAAAGGCTGTAAATAAGAATATGCCATCTGATGAAATAATAGCGTCAGAATACAGCCAGTTTGAACATGCAGCCGAAAAAATTAATGAAATAATACTTAAATACAATAACTATAAAAGAGAAAATTCTATTCTGGACTATGATGACCTGCTTTTATATTTAAGAACGCTGTTAGAGTCAAATTCAGATATAAGGAAAAAATTATCAAATCAATATAAATATATAATGGTGGATGAATATCAGGACACAAATACCATTCAGGCTCAAATTGTAAAACTTCTTGCCTCTGAACACAACAATGTAATGGCTGTAGGTGACGATTCACAAAGCATTTATTCATTTAGAGGCGCTAACTTTAAAAATATTCTTAATTTCCCGAGTATTTTTGAAAATACCAAAATAATTAAACTGGAACAAAACTACAGAAGCTCGCAAAATATTCTTTGCTTAGCAAATGAGATATTAAAAAAGGCAAAAGAAAAATATACTAAAAATCTTTTTTCGACTATTGAAAATCCTATTAAACCTGCCTTAATCAGTGCTTCTGATATGAAAACTGAGGCTGAATTTATTGTTCAGCGGGTGCTTGAATTATCAGAAGAGGAAGATATTCCTTTAAATGATATCTGTGTACTTGCAAGAAGTGCAAGAATGACATATAACTTAGAAATAGAACTTGCCAAAAAAAGTATACCCTACAGAAAATTCGGCGGAATGAAATTTATAGAAACCGCACATATAAAAGATATTATTTCATATTTAAGAGTAATATTAAATCCGTCGGATATAATAAGTTATACAAGAATTTTGCTTCTGCTTGACGGTATAGGTTCTCAAAGTGCAAATAAGCTGCTTCCCGTACTTATTAATAATGATTATGACGGAAAAAAACTCCCCGTTAAAAATCCTGATGCAGTTTTAAAGCTCACTGATATGCTGAATTCAAACAGGAAAGATATTATGAACCCTTCAAATATCGTTAGAAATGTTTTGAATTACTATGAACCTATTTTAAAAGATAAATATGATGATTACACAAAAAGACAAAAGGATTTGGAGCATTTCTTTAATCTTAGTGAAAAGTATTTATCTTTAGAAGACTTTTTAAGTGATTTAGCTTTAGAACCGCCTGATTCATCTGTTGAAGATATAGAAGAAGGTGCAAAAGCTGATGAATATCTTACATTATCAACTATTCACAGCGCTAAGGGGCTTGAATATAAAGCAGTATTTATTGTAGGTGCAGTTGACGGCAGATTCCCCTCTACTTATTCATTTAATTCTGCTGAAGAACTCGATGAAGAATTAAGGCTTATGTATGTTGCGGTTACAAGAGCCAAAACCCACCTTATGATAACCTATCCTATTGATATGTTTGACTATTCAACAGGCATGGTGCTTTCAAAACCCTCAAGATTTCTAGATGGAATCGGTCAAGATATTCTTGAAAAGTGGGTTATAGAAGAATAAAATCTTGAATACCCCCCCCCGATTGACTTTCAGTCTAAAAATTGCTATCCTTTTTTACAAAAGGAGTTATTGTTATGAAACTAAAACAAATAATATCAAATATATATGAATTTATTCTCAAACGTCCTTTTTTTAATTCTCTTGTAGTTCTTCTTCCTTGCATTTATAAAGATAGTCTTATTAGAGAACTTTATGTTGTATTATTGATAAGTTTTTTATTCTCATTTAATTTTCAAAAAAGGTATAAAGCAAAGGAAATTTTTTTATTCGGGTTATGGTTTTCACTTGTATTCATTCTAAGAGATATAATAATCTTTATTCTTTCCTCAAAAAGCAGCGGTTTTACAGAACTTACTTTAATATTCTACGGTCAGAAAATACTTATTTTAACACTTTTAAAGTCGATTGCAAGATTTATTTCAGGCTCTTTTATTTTGTTTATTGTTAATATAATTTCAGTTAAAATTATTAATTTGGAAAAAATTAAAAAATATACAACTCCAATAATAAATTTAATTCAAAGTCCTATAAAACTTTTTATTCTATTTATGATTATTGTTTTTTCTTTTAATATTATAAATTACTTTTCTTCATATCACATGGACAATAAAATATATACCGAACTTAATTCTTATAATCCTCAAAAAATAGAATTTTTAAATGAAAATAATATTTTACTTGTTTATGCAGATAGAATTGCTATTTATGACAGAACAGCGGGCAAAATAATTGATAAAAAAAGGTTTATGCTTAATGAAAACAGTGATTACCGAATAAATGATATGCAATATATTGTATTAAAAAACTCAAACATATTGATAAAAACAATATATAATAATTCTCAAAACGGATTAAGAGGAGTTTTAATATGGTATTCTCCAAATGATAAGAAGATATTAACGCTAAAGGAGCTTCCCGCTGAACTTACTGAAAGCTGTGTTTCCATAACGGAACTAAATGACGGTAATATACTGCTTTTGGGTGCTAAAATATCTAATACGGATAAATATACAGGCTATATCGTTAATGAAAACACGCAAGATGCTATACAAACTAATTATTTAAACGGAACAGGCAGATATGCAAAAACATTAAAATTACCTGACGGCAGAATATTTATTTTGGATAATGACAGTCAATTTGCAGAAATCTATGACCCTGAAAAAGATGTTTATACAAAAGCTGAGTTTAATTTTATATTGGAAAAACGAAATAATGTCTGTAATCTTCCAAATGGTAAAGTGCTAATCTCAGCGGAGAAATTGAATTCTAAACAAGAAGATGGTATAGGTACTTATGTGAGCGGATTCTATGGAACAGGATATCCTGCACCTTTCCTTGTTATATATAATCCCAAAGATAATTCTTTTAAAGAAATAGATATAAATAAAAATGATAAAAAGAATTTAAAAAATGATTATTCAATAGCTGTAACAAAGGAAGGAAAATTGATAATTCTGGGCGGTGAATATATAGGAAGAAAAAAATTTATTCCTCACGGGGATAATATGGATATTACTATATATGATACAAATACGGATAAACTGAAAAAAGGTTCAAAAAAATTAAAATATAACAGAATAAAACCTAGTATATATGCAGTTGATAACAGGCATATAATAGTTTATTCAGGGCGTGCATTTATGAATCATCCTCAAGACAACAGTGATTTTGCCGAAGAAATAATACTAAAATAACTACTGAACGTTAGAAGTTATCTTATAGCCTCTATCGGTAAGAGCTTTTTGAATTTCTTCAAAGTGAGCGGCATTCTTTGTTTCCATGGAAATTTTTAAGAAACAATCGTTAATATCGGTATTTTCACCGCCCTGATTATGTCTTACCCTGATAACATTTGCACCGTATTGAGCAATAATTGAAGAAACTTCTTTTAACTGCCCCGGTTTATCTAAAAGCTCTATTGTTAAATGTGATAGTCTGCCTGATTTTATAAGACCTCTGTTTATAACTCTTGATAATATATTAACGTCAATATTACCTCCTGAAATAATACATACCGTCTTTTTATTGTGAATAGGAAGTTTAGAGAACATAGCAGCAGCAACACTCAATGCACCTG
>CANQCO010000052.1 GCA_947589705.1 Candidatus Gastranaerophilales bacterium | reverse complement strand
CCACATCCACAAGTGCGGGTCTTAAAACCTTATCCCCCAGTTTATAACCTTTTTGCAGTTCTTTTATAATAGTTTCTTCAGGATATTCCTCTGTTTGTGTCTGCATTACTGCTTCATGAAGCTGAGGGTCAAATTTTTCTCCCACACTCTTTATTTGTTCCAATCCCAATTTAGTCAGAGAATCATTTAATTGCTTATTTAATACAAAAAATGTTTCCTTCATTTTATCTATATTATCAATATTTTCAACAGTCTGCATGGCTCTATCAAAGTTATCAACAACTTCAATGATTTTTTTCATGCACTCCTGCGCCCCATATTTTAATAATGATTCTCTCTCTTGTGCCTGCCTTTTTCTGTAATTCTCAAAATCTGCAGCCAGCCTTAAGTACTGGTTATTTAAATTTTCAAAATCCTGCTTTAGTTTATCCGTCTCTTCTTCAGATATTATTTCTTCATTTGGTTCTTCTTGCGGACGGTCTTCTTCTGATATATTTTCTGTTTGTTCTGTTTGTTCTGTTTCTTTATTTTCTTCTGTCATTATTTCTTCATCGTCTTTCACAGTTTCTTCCTTTTTTATAAATGGATTGTTTTTATCTGTTTTACCTTGAAAAATACTTTTCATACTATCCCCTGATTATCTATCCTTTTTTATTATAAAATATCAATCCTGTTACTCAATAGTATTTAATTATTTTTTAATTTTTCTGAAAACCGCCTCTTGTACAAGCCGAAAAATGAGTTATAATTATGGTATAGGAATTTTATTCTAATGGCTAAAATAAAAAAAATAAGTTATTCGGATATTCTTCATATTAAAAAACTCATTTCTGTTGTATGTTCAGATTCTGTCATGAGTTACAGACGTTTGTTTTTTCTTTCTGTTCCTATTACTTATCTTCAAAACCTTTTTTATAATGTTCATTTAAGAAAACTGCCGGAAACTTATGTCTCTTATGATAACAATAATAATATTAAAGGAGTAATAACTGTCAAAGCTCAGTATGGTAATCCTTTTAAATGGCAGATTAAAAGACTTTTTCTTGATAAAAATTCTCATGAAGCTGGTAAACAGCTTGTTGACTATATCATAGCAAAGTTTGGCGCCAGAGGTGTCGATACTTTTTACATAGGTTTTGATGACAATCAAAGTGAGTTAATTGACTTATTTATTAAAGGCTGCGGTTTTAGATTCTGTTCCACTGAAGCACTCTGGTACGTTTCCAATATGAATTTCTTTGTCAACAATATTAATGAAGCTAATTTTAAATCTTTTAAAAACTCTGACTCGGCAAAATCTGCTGAACTATTCAATGATAATTTGATTACTCATTATAAATATTCACTTTCCAAGGAAAAAGAAGAATTTAACGACAGAATTTTCCAAGGTATTTACTCTGATATTTTCTTTAAATATGTTTTAGAAGATGAAAATACCGGAAGAATAAAATCTTTTATTGAAATAAGAACTATGGATAACAAAAATTATTTTATTGATACAATCGTTCCTCCTCAATATTTTGATTTATATCCGGAAATCCTTTCTTTTGCGGTTAAAAAAATTATTAAAAGAAATAAAAATTTTAAGCTGTATATAAAAAACAGAAAATATCTTCAAGCAGGAGAAATGCTTGATAATTTCTTTAAAGAAAATCGTTTTGAACTTCTTCAAAATAATGCAATTTTAGTCAGAGATTTCTTTAAAACAGTTAGAGAAGAGGAAACAAATCACAGCACTGCCGCTGTTTTAAGCGGATTAGAAGTTTAATTTTTCAAAAGGTATCTGGCTCTGTCACAGATTTCCAGCATATAAAAATTCATTTCCCAAGCACGTCTTTTTACATACTTTAATAAATCTACTATATATTCATCAGGTTCTTCTTCTCTGTATTTATTCAACCAACTGTTTTCTATATCTATATCTATTTTGCTTATATTATTAGCTTTATTAAATTTCAGCCAATTATCAATTTCTTCTTTAGTATCATTGATTCCCGGAATAATTATATATTTGCTGATGACGTTGTAAGAATTTTTTTGTGCTTTTGAATACCTTATAAGATTTTTTGTCACAGTCTTAAATGCGTCAATTTGCTTAATTTCTTTATAAACTTCTCTTGATGAACTGTCTATGGAAATAACAACCGTAACCTGCGAGGTTGATATACCTTTTTCTATCACTTTAGAATATTTAATCCCTGAAGAGGGAACTCTTATATTAGAAAATCCTTTTTTTATAAATAACGATAATAACTTATCAAATTCAGGCAAAATAGTTGGTTCTCCACCGCCAAAGCCTATTGCTCCATGCTTTTTTATAATATCTTTTTTAAACATATCTTCAATTATAGGATATATATTATAGGTTTTTAACTTGTTATACATTTTTTTATTTTCCATTGTATAACAATAATTGCAATTACAATTACAACGGGTAAAATGATCAAAAATAATTGAATCTATAAAGTCAGCTTGAGGCCAGTCTTTTTCTTCTAAAAATACACAGCCTCTGCATCCTTCAACGGTAGCACCACTTTTTTGAATATTTCTGTATTCGTTTTTTATCCTGAAAAACTCTTCCCAATTGATTTTCTCTCCGTGATAATCTTCAAAAATCATGGAATTTCCACCGCCAGGCGCACTCATATAACAGCACAATTTTACATTTGAACCGTATACACCGTTATCAAAACATACACCTGATTCTAACCATTTACAGCTTATATATCTTTCTTTTTTTATTTCAGACATATTCCCTACTTAAAATTACAATTTAAAAGCCGGCAATTTTTTTTACAGTTATGAATTTTTTCTCTTATTTCATTTGCCTTATCACTATACCATAAATCCTGAGGTAAAGCCTCTTTTAAATTTCCTATAGGCTCCATACAAAAACATATTCTGCAGTTTCCGTAAGGGTCTATAGCAAAATTGTTTTCACCTACCATACATTGTATATCCTGTATTTTTTCAGGTGTATGTATTAACAATTTAAATGCGTCCAATTGATTATAACTGTTTAATACCGGCAAACCCTCTTTTTTCATTTCTATCATTTCATCAATTGCTTTTATTGCACTTTGTTTAATATCATTTTCATATATTTGAGAATCAGTCGAAGCAGAAAATGCATCTCCGTTATCCATCAACTGATAACTTACACCTATTCCTTCTATATGGCAAAATTCCGCTATTGGTCTTATCTCTGACAGATTTGAAGGCATTACGACGGTTGAAAGAAAAATATTTTTCCATTTATGTCCGCTATAGTGTTTATTCATATAATTTAAGTTCTGTAAAGAATCCATTGTCCTTTTAAAAGCATCGTCTCTGCCTCTTGATGTATTATGAATCGAAGGATTTTTTACTGCATTTAAAGAAAAAGTTATATTTGTAAAATCAGAATTAAGCAGTTTATCAAGTTTATCGGGAAGCGCAAGACCATTCGTTACAACATTTACCCTATCTCCAAGCTCACTTGCATAATGTGCCATTTCAAATATATCTTCTCTTATAAATGGCTCGCCGCCTGATATTATAAATTCATAATTTCCCATCCAGTTATGAAGATTATACAGTATTTGCTGCCATTCTTTAAGTGTCAATTCATCATTGGCACACTCGGCAGGTGTTTTCCAGCCGTTACAGGTTATACATCTGGATTGACATCTTTCCGTATTATTAAAGGAAAAGGATTTAGGTTTTAAAAGTTCGGATATCATTTATTTAATAATCCAAATTTACCTGAGAGAATAGTATAACCCTGTTTTTACCTTTATTTTTTGCGTTATATAAAGCATGTTCAGCATATCTTATAAGAGTATTTGCATTTTCTTCTGCAACATCCAAATAAGGATATGCAGCTATTCCACCTGATACTTTTATAGGATGTCTTTCACTTTCTCCTGCCGGTATAAATGACATTTTTTCAACATCCCTGCGAAATCTTTCCGCAAATATAAAGGCATTCTCTTCCGGTGTATCAGGTAAAATTACCATAAATTCTTCATCGCCATACCTTGTCACTACATCTTCTTTTCTTGCAAGATTAGATAACATCTCTGCAATTTTCTTAAGCAGTACGTCTCCCCATTCATATCCGTACATGTCATTTACTACTTTGAAATAATCTATATCAAACAGTATACAAGACACACTTGAACCATATCTCTTTGCCCTTGACATCTCTGAATCAAGTCTTTCCAGTAAAAACTTTCTGTTATGTAATCCTGTCAGTTCATCAGTTGTTGCTATATTTGATATTTTATCTTTTAATTCCTTTATTTTTGCCATATTTTTAATTCTTACGGACAATTCATACTCATCTACCGGAGTTATAATATAGTCATAAGCCTCACCTCTTATTGTAATATTTTTCGGTTTCTCTTCGGCTATCGCTATTACCGGAACAGGAAATTTCATTATCATTGACAATTCTTTTAATTTTTCCGATGATATATCCAATATTATTACAGAAGGATTATAATTTAACACTTCCTTAATATCATCAATATTCATAACCCTGACATCCATATCACAGGCTCTTTTACACATATCTTCTATTAAAGAATTGTTTCCTTCCGTATAAATTATTAAATTGTTCATTGATAACCCTTTCTCTATTTTATTTATATTATCAAATTTTTCAAAAAAGTTCAAAACAAATTTTTACTCATCTATTTGTTGCATAATTTTACAAAATTTGCATACAAAAAATGTAATATTATAATATTATTAAAAAGGAGATTAATACGTGCCGGAACACGGATATAAATATAAAAAAAGTGAATCATACAATAATTTATACGAGCAATTTTACTTTAATGAACCAAGTCCTAAAAAGCTCAAACCAATAAAAAACGGTTATAAAAAGAAAACAAATAAAAAAAAGACCTTAAGCAAAATTATATCTATTTTATTTTTGGTATTTATTCTTTTTGGCGTTTTACCGTTATCTTTTAAAAATTTTATTGCCGATGTTTTTCCTAAAAATACGGCTAAAATGATGAGAATTAACTATTACAAGCTTTTATTCCCTACTCACGATTATCTGTATAAAGATTTATTCTTAGGTAAATATATATTAAAAGATACGGAATATAAAAATCATATAATGGTAAATATAAAAGAAACGAGTGAAAGAACCGGTTTAAAAAACAGACTGTTAATGCTCGCACAAGAATATAAACAAATAGAACCCTCTATTTATGTTTGGGAATATGAAAACGGAACATTTGTAAATATTAATGCAGATGAAGCCTATCCTGCCGCAAGTATTATTAAATTACCCGTATTAATAGAAATGTTCAGAGAAATTGAAAGCAATAAATTTAAATTATCCGACACTATGGTATTAGAGGATTATTACAGAGCATCAGGCTCCGGAAAACTACAATATTCTCAGGGCGGCATTGCACATTCCATGGACTATTTGGCAAAAATTATGATTGAAAATTCCGATAATTCATCTACCAATATGATTATTTCCAAAATAGGCGGAATGCCTGAAATTAATAGAGCAATTAAAAGATGGGGGCTTAATACCACTCATATTAATAATTGGCTTCCTGATTTAGACGGAACCAATGTTACGACGGCTAAAGAACTTGCCAAAATGCTTTATAACATTGATGTTACAGATATTATTAACCAGGATTCAAAAAGACATATTGCAGAATATCTTTCTCACGTCAAAAATAACAGACTGCTTCAAGCAGGTCTGCCGCAAGAAGCAATTCTTCTTCATAAAACAGGTGATATAGGTTTTATGCTCGGTGATGCGGGTTTAGTAAAAACTGCAAACGGAAAAAAATACATTGTTGTTATTTTAGCAAAAAGACCTTATAATTCGCTTTTAGGTAAAGAATTTATTGTTAATGCTTCAAGTATTATTTATAACCATATATCTAATTGACAAAAGTTTTTGTTTCATTTTGTAATAATGATTTCTTCGTATAACAAAAAATTATTTTTTATTCTGTTATAATTGAATCAGGAACATTAAAATGAAAACATCTAAACTTACGGTTTACATATTTATAGGTTTATTACTTGGAATAATAGTTGGATGGAAGTTTCCTGAATTAGGAAAGCAAATGCACCCATTAGCTGAAGTTTTCCTTAATATGATTAAAATGATAATAGCTCCTTTATTATTTTCAGTTGTAGTTACCGGAATAGCATCTCATGGCAACATAAAATCACTAGGTAAACTTGGAGTCAAAACACTTTTATATTTTGCAATGGCAACATCTTTGGCACTTGTCATCGGGCTTTCTGTTGGAATAGTATTTAAACCAGGCTCAAGTTTTGGTCTTTCCTGTCTTTCTCAAAATATGATTGAGACTGCTTCTTCTTTAGCCTCTCAAAGCATGGACGATTCTTCCGCTTTTTCTTTTGTTAATATTGTTCCAACAAGTATCATTAAAGCCATGGCTAACGGGAATTTACTGCAAATTGTTGTATTCTCAATATTTTTTGCACTTGCTATTTGTGCTGCAGGTGAAAAAGGAAAACCTGTTCTTAATTGTATTTCTTCTCTTTCAGAAATAATGTTTAAATTTACACAATTTGTTATGAATTTTGCTCCCATAGGAGTTTTTGGCGCTATTGCTTATACAATTGCTGAGAGCGGACTGGGAATCATGATTAATTATGCTAAAATAATAGGTTCTCTTTATTTCGCTTTACTTCTTTTCCTTTTTCTTATTTTAAATATTGTATGCAGAATAGTTGGTATATCTGTATTTTCTCTGTTAAAAGCAATCAGAGAACCAATTATACTGGCTTTTACAACTTCCACATCAGAAGCTGCACTCCCTCAAGCTATGAAAATAATGGAGAGTTTCGGAGTATCTAAAAATATTGTAGGATTTGTAATGCCTACAGGTTATACATTTAATCTTGACGGTTCTACTTTATATCTTGCTTTAACAATGCTTTTTTCTCTACAGATTGCACATATTCAAGTTGAACCTATGCAGTTATTATTCATTATGGGAACATTAATGCTTACAAGTAAAGGTATTGCAGGTGTTCCGAGAGTTGCACTTGTTGTTTTAGCCGGTACTCTTTCAAGCTTTGGTTATCCGCTAACCGGTGTTGCAATCCTTTTAGGTGTTGATCAATTCCTTGATATGGGAAGAACCACCGTTAATCTTATCGGTAACTGTATTGCTACTGTCATTGTAGCTCGTTGGGAAAATCAATTTAACTATTCTAAAATGGAACAGTTTAATATACAAAATAAATTTGAAAAAAATCTTAAGAAGTTAAATGCTCAAAATAATGATTTAAATTCTCATATTAAAATTGAAGAACATTCCGATTACGGATTGGTTGAAAATAATGAAGTTTAAATATCTAAAAAATCAGGAAGCTTTTCTTCTTTTGTCTCTTTTGGAACAGTCCACATAAATGAATTAATTGAACTTGGAGAATCAACTTTTCCGTATATATTTACTTTAAATGTATTTGTTTTTTCGTTTGGCTTACTATATAAATCAGGTATTTTAGACATTATTGAAATCGGAACAGCCATCACATTTACATTTTTTTTAGCTGCCTGACCATTAACAAGCTCTGCTATTGATACATCTCCAAAAGCGCCCAGTTTTGATTTTACTTCATCGGATATTCTGCCGTATATTTCTATATTAGCCTGATTGTTCAGCATATTAGTTCTTCCTTTAAGGAAAAGACTCATGTTATGCCCTGTTGTTTTTATTTCATCGGCTGTTAAATAACCGTCTTTAAAAGAAATTTTCCCTTCTGCCGTCTTAAACTTTGAAGTATTATCAGCCGTAATTGCATTAGCCACTCTGTTTAAAGTAGCATTTAAAATACCATGATACAGAAGGTTTTGTGCATATAAGTAATATTCAAATTTACCTAATGTTCCCATTTTGCCGTCTTTTGCTTCAAATGAGACATTACCTTTCAATGATTTCAAGGCTGTTTCATAGGTGCCTGTATTTATTGATACAGCGGTTGTAAAATCCGTTTTACCCATCATATTATCTTCTATTCTGCATAAATCATACAATGATTCTTTTATGTCTATATTTTTGCCGTTTAAATTTATTTCCGCTTCGGAATGATTAAAATCATAATTTATATTCCCGTTTACTCTTCCGTTATATGCTACAGCTGATATATTCGACAGTTTTAATATATTATTTTTAATACTAAAATCACTTACTACATCTCTTGCTTTTAAATCAAGCACCTTAAAATTATTTATGGCAGCAGTACCTTTTTTAACTTCAATTAATGTAGAAGCAAAGGGATTACTTTCTTTTTGTATCATCGTAAATATCGTATTTAAATCTAAGTTTAAAGAGTTTAACTGAACATTTTCAACTGTAATTATATTTGACAATTTTGGTTCAATATCCGCAGTAATATTAAATTTTGAATTATTTATCATTACATCGGGAGCAATTAATTTTATATTATTATGACTGAATATAATATCGGCATTTTTTATTGAAGTATATAATTTTTTTATATTATAATTGAACACCTTTAAACTTCCGTCTAATATCGGATTTTTCAATGTATTATTCAATATTAAACTGCCGTTTAGTGATATTTCTTCACCGCCAAAAAAGTTTGTTGATACAGTGAATGAAGTTGGTATTATTAAATTCAAATTTTTAAATACAGGTTCTTTTTCTCCCGATATCTGTCCTGATACCTTTAATTGAGGTACTTTTACATTTTTAGAATTTTCCGTTAATGATAATTCATTTATAATTATATTTTTTCCTTTTATATCGGCATCAAATGAAGTAATAGAAGGTTTATTTAAAAGTTCTCTTACAACCGCATAAGAAAGATAATTGTCTTTATCTGCATTAATTTGAGTTTTAATTTTTAAATTATCCTTTAAAACATCAATTGAACATTTTGTTTTAAGTTTACCTACGGCTTTATGAGGCTGATTGATATATTCCTTAAATAATTCAGCCAAATCGGAGGATATAATATCACCTTCGATTTTAAACTTACCCTTTGGTGAATCTATATAGTCCGTAACCGTTCCGAGAAATGATACGGGGGAATTTATTAAATTTAATTTACTTTCTTTTATTTGTATATTTTTATTGTCAAAAAGAATCTTTATACTATCTGATGTTATATTTTTTTTATTAAATACGGTTTTAAGTCCTGAACAAAGAACATCTCCCGAATATTTTTTTGTATCGCTTATTAATTTTGCATTAATATCTTTAACATTTACGGGGATTTTTTGCATTTTTTCAATAAAACCAATGTCTTTAATATTAAAATCAGAAGTAATATTCAAGTTTTTTCCGTAATTTCCCTTTATATAAGAAATAAAAGACAATTTACCTTTAGTTATATTAAAGGGAATTTTTTCGGGAGTTAAAAACAAAGATACGAGTGTTTTAACATCAAGATTATCAGCTCCTGCTTGTATATCAACTCCTACATCTTCATTTATTGCGCCTTCTATATTTATCGGAGTTGAATTAACAAATGCCTGCGCTTTTTTTATATCAATTTTATTATTTTGAAAATTTATGTCTGCATTTATCTTATTTACAGAATAAGGAAGTGATTTATGGCTTATTTGAGCATTTATGATTTTAGCAGTTCCTTCTGATTTTAATTTTTTGAAATCAGAGTTTAAAATAAAATCGGCATTTAATAAGCCTTTTATATCAATATCAGGCATAGGATTTTTTACATTTAAACTTGCTGAGACCACTTTTATTATTTTACAAAGATTTTCAAGTCTTACATTTTTTGCTTTTGTTTTTATATCAATATATTTTTTCTTACCAAAACAGTATTTCCCCGTTAACTGTGCTTCATCGGTTTTAGAAGTATGAACAAGAGCTTCTGTTTGTACTTCTTCTCCTTTAAATATAAATTTTATATTATTATCTTTTAGGACAGCATTATCTATTTTTAAAGAAATATCCTCTAAATTCAAATTACCGTTCAGTAAATTTTCTTTTAGAATATTTAACTTTCCTGATACATTACCTTTTAAGTCGTATTCAACAAGAGGTTTAAAGGGAGAAAACGTAAAATGTCTTTTATTTTGCGAAAGAAGTGAATTAACATCCAAATCATATTTTAAATATTCTTTCTCACCTTCAAAAAGAGCACCTTTAATTATTATATGAATTTTTTCATTTAGTTTTACATCTTTAACAAGAAGCTCATCTCCTTCTAAATAGAAATTTTTAGAAAGTGATTCATCTGATATTTTTATTTTATATCTTTCAAGAACAGTATCATATATGACGCTTTCAAGATTAAATCCGTTTGTATTAATCTTTTTATCGGGTTTAAAATACTTATCAAGCGAAGTAGAAAAGTCTTTATACAAAGTTAAGCTGATAATCGGTCTTGTGAGTTTTGCATCTTTTACAATTATTTTTTTTGATATTAAAGGCAGAACTTTGATTTTTAATTCCGCATCCTTTAATTTGAGGAATATAGAGTTATCAGGATATAATACAATAGTATGATGAAGGTTAATTTTAAAATAAGGTGAAAATGTTTTTTTGAAAGATATATCTTCACAAGATAATTTAAATCCTGTTTGCTCCTCAATTTGAGAGGCAAAAGAATCTTTATATTTATTTAAATCAACAAAATAAGGAATGCTGAAAATAGCACCCCAAGATAATACAGTAAAACTAACTGCACTTAATGCAACAGCAAAAAATATACGTTTTGTTTTGTTCATTATTTGTTTATTGCAGCACTTCCGCCGACTATTTCAGTAATTTCCTGAGTTATCATAGCCTGACGAGCTTTGTTATAATCAACGGTTAATTTCTGAATCATTTCTTCGGCATTATTGCAAGCCGCTGACATCGCTGTCATTCTCGATGCTAACTCACTTGCTATTGATTCTAACATTGCTTGAAAAATTATGCTTGATATAAATAGAGGAACTAATTCCGACAACACGGAAGATAAACTCGGTTCAATCTCCATATCGGAAAATTCTTCTTTTGTATAGTCAAAATCAATTTCATCCAAAGGAAGAATATCCCATTTTTCCACTGAATATGACATCATATTGCGAAAACGTGTAGTTATGATTTCCATAGAATCTATATCACCGTTTACATAAGACCTTGCCATATCACCTGCAACAAGCATAGCCTGAGAAGATGTAGGTGTCTCGCTAAAATTAAGATAAGTTTTTGTTATTTTAAAATCATAATCATCAGTCAATCTTTTGAGTGCATTATTACCTTTTTGCCCCACAATAAAAAGCTCGCAGTCAATTCCTTTTTCTTTATACTCCTGAACTGTTTTTATGGTATATCTTACGACATTAGCATTAAATGCACCCGACAACCCTTTATTTGAAGTCATTACTAAAAGCCCCGTCCTTTTTATGGGACGTTCTTTTAATAATACCGGAAAATTATTTATCGGTTCTTTAAACTCCGTTTCCTTTGCCTCAATTTCTGATACGGAATGCAAAAGGCGATAAAACATTTTTTCAAGTTCATAAGTAAACGGTCTTGAAGCTTTAACTCTGTTTTCAAACTTTTTAACCTTAGCCGAAGCCACCATTTTCATGGCACGTGTTATTTTCTGCGTACTTATTATTGAATTTATTCTTGTTTTTATTCTTTTTAAATTTGCCATTTTTCGCCTTATTATTTAAAGAAATTAGTTTTATAAGCAGTGATTCTTTCCGTTAATGCCTTCATATCGTCATCAGAAAGTTTATCACCGGCATTTAATCTGTCGGCTAAATCTTTCATATTAGCTTCAAAGAAATCAAACCAGCCTAATTTAAAGTCTTTAATTCTGATATTGTCAATATCATCCAAAAGCCCTTCATTAGCTGCAAACAGTATGCTGACTTGTTTTGCAACGCTTAAAGGTGAATATTGAGGCTGTTTTAATACTTCCGTTAATTTCTGTCCTCTTGTTAACTGGTCTTTTGTCGCTTTATCCAGATCGCTTGCAAATTGAGCAAATGCTTCAAGTTCTCTGAATTGAGCCAAATCAAGTCTTAATTTTCCCGCAACCTGCTTAATACCTTTTGTCTGTGCGGCGCCGCCTACACGGGATACCGAAATACCTGCATTTATAGCGGGTCTTGTTCCCGAGTTAAACAGGTTTGATTCAAGGAATATTTGACCGTCCGTTATTGAAATAACATTTGTAGGAATATAAGCCGATACATCACCTGCCTGAGTTTCAATAATAGGCAGAGCCGTTATACTTCCGCCGCCGAGTTCATCATTCAATTTGCAGGCTCTTTCAAGCAGCCTTGAATGAAGATAGAAAACATCACCGGGGTATGCTTCACGTCCTGACGGCCTTTTTAACAATAAACTCATTGCACGATATGCCTGTGCGTGTTTTGACAAATCATCATATATTATAAGTACGTGTTTTCCTTGCTCCATAAATTCTTCGGCAATAGCACATCCTGCAAAAGGTGCTATATACTGCATAGGTGCAGATTCGTTAGCAGGTGCCGAAACTATTATTGAATAATCCATTGCTCCATAGTTTTCAAGCGTTTTAGCCAAAAGTGCAACGGTTGATGTTTTTTGACCTATGGCAACATATATACAGATAACGTCTTTGCCTTTTTGATTTATTATGGTATCAATGGCAATAGCTGTTTTACCCGTTTGTCTGTCGCCGATTATAAGTTCTCTTTGACCTCTGCCTATAGGGGTAAGTGCATCTATAGCCGTCAAACCTGTTTGAAGCGGCTGGCATACTGATTTTCTCGTTACAATCCCCGGCGCTACTCTTTCTATTGCCCTTGTTTTGCTATAGCTTATATCACCATTCCCATCAACGGGCATACCTGTCGGGTCTATTATTCTTCCCAATAACCCTTCACCTACGGGAACAGATGCAATTCTTCCTGTTGTTCTGACTGTCATACCCTCTTTTATATGGGTATAATCACCTAATATAACAACACCTACATTATCCTCTTCCAAGTTTAATACAATACCTAATGTTCCTTTACCGTCATCAAATTCAACAAGCTCAGATGACATAGCATCAGACAAACCGTATATTCTTGAAATACCGTCAGCTACCTCAAGTACACTTCCTACATTATTTACTTCCAGATTAGATTCATAATTTTGAAGTTTCTCTTTTATTATTGATGTAATTTCATCAGGATTAATTACTGCCATATCAATTTCCCTTTGTTAATTGTTTTTTCATATTATCAAATTTTGTTTTTAAACTGCAATCTATGGTTTTATCATCAATTTCAACTATTATTCCGCCTATTATTTCTTCATCAATTATATAATCGGAAATTATTTTTTTCCCGAGTTTATTTTCTAGTTTTACAGTTAAACTGTTTTTTTGGTCTTCATTTAATTCTACAGCTGAAATAACAGTCGGTTTTACTATATTATTTGATTCATTTAACTTGTATGAATATTGATTTAAAATTTCATCTAATGTATAAAGCCTTGAATTATCAATTAAAATATATAAAAAATCCAAAGTATTTTTGTCTATATGAATTGAAAACAATTTATTTATAACATCTTTTTTATCTTCAAGTTTTATAATCGGACTGAATAAAAAGTCCTTTAGCTGTTCATTTGTATTAACAGTTTCATCAACAAAAACCAAGTCATCATAAACTTTTTGAGTGCAGGACTTTTCATTTGCACTTTCAAATAAAGCATTTGCATATTTTTTAGATATTTTCAGATTTTTCACATCACATTTTTTCATAAATCTGCTCCGTCTATTTGAGCTATAGCTTCATAAATATATTTATCATGAAGTTCTCTATTATTATTTAGCTGTCTTACGGCATTATCTTTTGCCAGATTTACCGATACTTCGGACAATTTAAAAGCTAAATTTTGTTTAAATTTTTTAGTTTCAAGTTTCATAATTCTGTTTGAATTATTATCTATATCTTGAACCTGCTCTTTTAAAGTACGCTCCATTTTTTTCTCTAAACTCAAAACGGAATTTTTTGCACTTTTATCTATTTTAGAAATTTCATCGGGAAGATGGGTAATTTTGGCATTTATTTCACTCAGAGCCATTTCGGCTTGTTTTTTTTCATCTTCAGATACATTAACATAATTTGTTATTTCCGATTTTAAATTATCGAGTTTCTGCCCTAAATTTAACTTTAAAATCAAAAATATAATAACAGCAAGAACTATTAAAAAATTGAGTGTATTTGTTTTTATAATTAAATTAATAATATCCATATTATCCTTGTTCTCTAATCTGAGATTTATCTATTTTTTGAGCATCAATATCAGAGCCGAGTATTTTTAATGAAATTTCTTTAGCTATATCGACTATATTATCTTTCAGAACTTCTTTAGCCGATAAAGCCGAATTTTTAAGGTTTTCACGTTCAACAAAAATGTGTTCGTTTTGTTCTGTTTTATACTGATTTATTTTTTTAGAATGTTCGGATTTTAGCCGTTGAGAATTTTCATTAATCAAGCTGCGAGCTGATTCTCTTGACTTCTCAAGTTCCGAATCTCTGTACTCTCTTTGTTTTTTTGTTTCTTCTTCCGTTTGTTTTGCGGATATATAATTTTTTTCAACGTAAATTTGACGCTCCTTCATTATTTTAAGCACGGGAGCATAAAATATCTTATTCATAATAAAAACGAATACGATAAAACTGACTGCCGCAAATATGAATGTTGCATCAAATTCCATGATAAAACCTATTTATTTAATAACATAAACGCAATTAATAAACCGTAAATACCGCAAGCTTCTGCTAAAGCTGCACCTATAATGAAGAAACCTACAAGTTTACCCGAAGCTTCAGGCTGTCTTGCTATACCTTCCATTAAGCCTTTTGTAGCAATACCAAGACCAAGCCCTGCACCAAGACCAGCTAAACCAATAGCCAAACCTGCACCAAGTGTTGCTAAATCCGATATTGTTTTTACTTCTTCCATTTATATTCTCCTTTCAATTAGTGTTCTTCCGATACCGATGTCATAACGTAAGCAATTGTAAGCATCATAAATACAAATGCCTGCAAAAATGCTACAAATATTTCAAAAAACATAACAGGAATGGGGGCTGCTATTGCTGATATTCCAAGCATAACGGAAACCAATATTTCACCTGCCAGAATATTAGCAAAAAGACGGACTGCCAGGCTTAAAGGTCTTGTAATCATTTCAAGCAGATCCACAAGCGTGGTTATTATACCCGTAATACTTAATCCATGATATATATACCTGATACCTTTAGCTTTAAAGCCTTGATATAAATAATATAACAATACAAGAACAGCCATAGCCGCTGTCATATTGATATCATTCGTAGGTGAAGCAACTTCTCCCTGTTTTAACTGTATAAGTCTTAGGGGCAATTGCCCCATTAAATTTGCCGTAAGTATAAATAAAAATAATGATGCGACAATAGGTATATGTTTTTCTCCGTTTTTTATTTCAGCGAGATTACCCAAGAAAAATTTTATAATACTTTCTGCCACTGCCTGCATTTTATTCGGTATTATCTCAAGCCTTCTTGTTAAAACAAAAGCAAGAATTATTACAAAAAACATGGCACACCACATTGTTATTAACGTATCCCAATGCACATGCAAATTACCTATATACCCTGCCCAGTGTTCGCCCATTTAATTTCCTTTTATTTTCTCGGAAAAATCTATATCTATATTAGCACATACATTAAATTTTTTGAACAATTTATATCAGGTTATTTTTTATTACTTTAAAGATTAATATACGAATGTTAATTTTAGTGCTATAATTATTATTTATTGATTACAATTCCTAAAATACTTATCAAACTTAGAAAATGAAAAAAATATTAGAAAAAGCTAATCTGACTCACTCTCTTAGTAAAAATGAAATAATCACTTTGTTAAATTCCGATGGAACTTTATTATTTAAATATGCTGACGAAGTAAGAAAACAATATAAAGGAGATTATGTTCATTTAAGGGGATTAATTGAATTTACCAATATTTGCAGGCAGAATTGTTATTATTGCGGGTTGAGACGTGATAACAAAAAAATTGAAAGATATCGTTTAACGGAAGATGAAATTCTTGCCAGTGCAGAAGAAGGGGTTAATCTCGGATATAAAACAATAGTCTTGCAAGGCGGCGAAGATGTTTTTTTTGATACGGACAGATTATGCGAGATAATCAAAAAAATTAAAAAATATGATGTTGCACTCACTTTAAGTATAGGAGAAAAAAGCTTTGATGAATATAAAGCCTATAAAAAAGCAGGTGCAGACAGATATTTAATGAGGATTGAAACCACCGATAAAGAGCTGTATAAAAAACTACATCCCAATATGGACTTTGATAACAGAGTTAAATGTTTATACGATTTAAAAAAGCTTGGATATGAAACGGGAACAGGGTGTCTAGCTGGGCTTCCAGGACAAAATATTGAATCACTGG
>CANQCO010000051.1 GCA_947589705.1 Candidatus Gastranaerophilales bacterium | reverse complement strand
ATAGCTACCGCAGCAGCTCCTACTACTGCCAATGCTCCTAATGCTAAGGCTAGTTTTTTCTTCCCGTCTTTTTCTTCTTTCGGGGCTGATTTTGTTTCTTGCTCACTGCCTTTAAAATTTTGAACCTGTGACATTGATGAGTTTATTTTTGATACTTCCATGTTTTTCTCCTTGTTGTTCCATATATTTTTAGAAAAAAAAAACATAAAAAAAATTGCTAAATTTTTATAATCATAATAACACAACTTAATACAAACTAATATTTTATACTTTATATTAAATTTTCAACAAGAAAACATTTCACCTTATGATTATCATTGATATTAACGAGTTGCGGATGATTTTTTGAGCATTTATCAAAAGCATAAGGACATCTTGTGTGAAATTTACATCCTTCTGGCGGATTTTGAGGAGAGGGAATATCACCTTCAAGCAGTATTTTTTTTGTTTTTTTATCTTCAGATATTGTGGGAACGGCATTTAAAAGCGCCTCTGTATAAGGGTGTTTATGATTATTAAAAAGTTCTTCTTTTGAAGCATATTCGACTATCTCCCCAAGATACATTACAGCAATTTTATCCGAGATATATTTTATAATGCTTAAATCGTGTGAAATAAAAAGCATTGTCAGATTGAGGTGCTTTTTTAAGTCAATTAATAAATTTACAATTTGAGCTTGTATACTAACATCAAGCGCACTTACGGGTTCATCCGCCACTACAAATTCGGGGTTAAGTATTATTGCTCTTGCTATTGCTATTCTCTGCCTTTGACCTCCAGAAAATTCATGGGGATACCGGGTTAATACCTCATTTTTCATTCCTATCAGTGAAATTATATTATTTATTGTTTTATCAATTTCTTTTTTATCTTTAATGCCGTGGATGATAAAAGGCTCTTTTAATATGTCATATATTTTCATTCTCGGGTTTAGGCTCATATATGGGTTTTGAAAAATAAGCTGCGCTTTTCTCCTGAAATCTTTAAGCTCTGATTTTTTCTTGTTTAGTATATTTTCACCTTTAAAAAGAACTTCACCCGAGGTAGGCGTTATTAAATTAAGGATGCAATTTCCTAATGTAGATTTTCCGCTTCCCGATTCTCCTACTAATCCTAATATTTCATTTTCTTTAATAATTAAATCAACATCATTTAAAGCATATATATAACCTTTTATACCGCCTAAAAAGTTATCGGTTATGCTGTAGTGCATATTTAACTTATTTATTTCAAACAGATTTGTCATAAATTTAATTATATAACATTTTAAATTTTTAATAATCGGTCACTTTGATTATTAATAAAATAAGGCTCAACTATTCTTATAGTTCCCGTATGAGCATTAAATAAAGTTTTAACACCGACAGGCAGTGTATCTTTAACTTTGCCGTGAGTAATTTTAAATCCGCCTGATGAGGGGATATCGAGTTCATTTATTTTTTCTTTGATTACATCTTTTAATTCGTATTTCGGTTCAATATTTTGAAATTCTCCAAATGCTATACCTTTAACACGTTTTTTTAGTTTTTCAATATTAAAAAGCTGCGTTAACATTTTATCAATTTTATAAACGGGTTCATTCAAGTCTTCAAGAAAAAGAATTATATTTTCATTAGGGATAAAATCAGTTCCGGCAAGCGATACAAGACTTGAAAGATTACCGCCCCATAATATTCCTTTTGCACATCCTCTTTTATAAATTTCAGGTTTATCTGCCTTTATTTCTTTGGTTTTAGCTTCTAATGTATTAAAAAATGATTTAGGTGTATATTCGTTAATATCAACGGAAAAATCCCCGTTAGGCATAGGAGAATGAAAAGTTATAAGCTTTGTTTTTTTATATATCATTGTTAAAAGTACGGTTATATCGGAGTAGCCTGCAAATATTTTCGGATTATTTTCTATAATGTTCCAATCAATTTTGTTAATAAGTCTTAAAGTACCAAATCCACCTCTGGCACAGAAAATTGCATTGACTTTTTTATTTAAAAATGCTCTGTGAAGTGCATTTATATTATCCTCGTCACTTTTTCCCGACATATATCTGTGTGAAGTTTTGCAAGTATCTGAAACAATAACACTATAGCCAAGATTTTTTAAATATTTTTCAGCTTGTTTTATACGTTCAATCTCTTTAATTTTGCCTGAAACCGCAAGAATTTCTATTGTATCGCCTTTTTTTAATTTTTTAGGTTTAATTTTATTCATAATAATCCAAAATTTTTCACCCTTAATATATAATTGATATTAGCAAATATTTTTGGAGCAGGCAATTGGAAACTAAATACGTACCCTTATACAGAAAATACAGACCACAAACGTTTCATGACTTAATAGGTCAGGAAAATATAGTACATGCTCTGAGTAATGCAATAGAATTGAACAGAATAGCACACGCATATTTATTATGCGGTCCGAGAGGTACAGGAAAAACTTCATCGGCAAGGATTTTGGCAAAATCTCTCAACTGCAAGGAAGGTCCTACTTTAACACCTTGCGGGAAATGTCCTGCCTGCCTTGATATTATGAATTCAATTCCCGTTGACGTCATAGAAATAGATGCGGCAAGTAACAGAAGCGTTGAAGATACTCAGGCAATACTTGAAAAAATCCAATATGTTCCCGTTAACGGCAGATACAAAATCTATATTATAGATGAAGTTCACATGCTCTCAAATCACGCTTTTAATGCACTTTTGAAAACACTGGAAGAACCCCCTGAAAATGTAATATTTATTTTGGCTACAACAGAACCCCATAAAGTCCTTGAAACAATTATTTCAAGATGTCAAAGGTTTGATTTCCGCCGTATAACAACGGATGATATTGTTAAAAGACTCGAATATATTTCAGGTGAAGAAAAAATTAATATTTCAAAAGAAGCACTCTATGCTATAGCCAAAAATTCACAGGGCGGAATGAGAGATGCTTTGGCTCTTTTGGACCAAATCAGTGTTTTAGGCGTTAATAAACAGATTGATACTAATGATATTAATGAAATTTTAGGCAAAATTTCTTACGATACTCTTTTTGAAATTACCGACTGTATAATATTATCAGATTGTTCAAAATCAATCCCGCTTATTGATAAAATATATTCAAAAGGAAATGAACCCGTTCAAATATTATCCAATTTAACTCAGTATTTTAGAGATTTAATGATAGTAAAAAACTGCACGGATAAAGAACTTATTTTTTCATTAACTCAAATTAATGAAGTAAATTATGAAAAGACTAAATCACAAGCTGATAAATTTACACTAAGCGAGATAATACAAATTATAGACAAATTGGCATACTATACAACTCAAATAAAGGATACAACAAATAAATACCTTTGGCTTGAATTGTGTATAATAGATTTAACCAACTATAAAAATCTTCCCAGTGCGCAAAATTTGTTAAAAAGAATAGAAGACCTTGAACAAAAAATTAAAAACGGAAACTTTGAAACAAAACTACAGACTAGTCCTATAAAAATGGTTCAGCCTAATATAGAACAGCAAAAACCTAAAGAACATATACCGCCTGTAGAAGAGATAAAAGAAGAACCATTAAAGCAGCCAGAGAATATAAAACAAGATACTAATAATTCAGATATGAATAATCTGTGGGTTTCAATTATTCAAAGTATAGATTCTCCGCCTAATCGGGCATTCTATTCTAACTTAGCAAGACCCGTTGAAATATCGGAAGAAAAAATTGTTATTGCTTTTAATAAAGAAATGTTCGTAAAACAGGCAAAAGAAGGTAATAAAAAAACTGCCCTTGTTGAAGCTGTTTGTAAGTATATGAATATTACAAATCCAAATATTCAAATTATTACAAGTGACAGTATTGATTTATCAAAAAAAATTGCGACTGTACAAACTCCTGTAAATAAAGAGGTACAAGAAGAAATAACAGTTCAAAAGCAAGAGGAAGAAGAGTATCACAATTTTGTTGAAGCAAAAAAAGAAGAAGAGAGTAAACCTCAATACACAAATATAGACTCTTCAAGCCAAGCCGCAATGGTAAAGGAATTATTTGACGGAAAATATATTGAATAGATTAATATTTTGATTTAACAGCTCGCTCTATATCTCTTGATTGTGCTTTTTTAGCTAAATCTTCTCTTTTATCATACAATTTTTTACCTTTTGCAAGTGCTATTTCAAGTTTAGCCCAGCCGTTTTCAAGAAATAACTCCAATGGTACTATGGAATATCCGTCCTTTTTAATTTTTCCCAAAAGTTTTTCTATCTCTTTTTTATTTAATAACAGCTTTCTGACTCTTTTTTCCTCGTGATTATACCTGTTGCCCTGCTCATAAGCACTAATATGGCAGTTATAGAGAAAAACTTCAAAATCATCAATACGAACAAAACTGTCTTTTAAATTAACTGCCCCTTTTCTGATTGATTTTATTTCAGTACCAGTTAATACCATGCCTGCATTATATTTATCAAAAATATGGTATTCGTGAAAAGCTTTTTTATTTGTTGATATTATTTTTTTACCCATAATCTTTTTTTTATTTAAATTATAAACTAAAATTATAAATGTTACAATTTATACCATAAATAATGAAATAAAAAGCAGACTGTTGTATAATAACTTTGTTGTAGTTACAAGATATCAAATAAAAATTACAACAATTTTATGTAACAGATGTTCAGATGGAACTAGTATGAGTATAGAAAAAAGAATAAAAGAAATAAAATCAGCTCTTCGTATGACTTCAGGAGAGATAGCGGAAAAGTTAAACATACCGGTAAGAACAATAGGCAGTTATGAACGAGGCGAAGCACAGCCCGGAACTAAATTCCTTACTGCCATTATTGATGTATTTAATATTAATGTCAATTGGCTTTTGACGGGAGAAGGCTCTATGTTCCTTGAAACAACTGATATTAAAGATTTATCAACAATTAATTCCATAAAAGATATATTTAAATTATCTGATGAAGAAGTAAACGGATTATTTGAGCTTTTAAAAGCAGAAGCAAGCAGAGATATGGTGCTTAAATTTATACAAATCAAAAAGGGTAATAAAGAAGCTCTTAACAGTCTTATCCACAATCTTCAAGGTATTAAAGCAATATACGGCTAATCAACATCAACAGGTTCTTTTAAAATTGCACAAATAGCAGTTTTTGCGTTTTCTTTAAGATTTTCATTTATGTTTGGCAGTATTGTAAGCTGTCTTAGAACATCTACTGTTCTTTTAAATACTCTTACGACGTCACCTTCAGAAGAATCAGCCTGTTTTGATATATCCTCCCACGGTGTATTCATAACCCATTGTTCTATTAACGGTGAATAATAAGAATTTATATACATTTCAGTATTTATATCATAATCTCTTTGAAGAACAGCAATTTTTTTTCTTATATCTTTAATTTTATTTAAAGCTTTTCTTGAATTTTTACTTATGGGTGAATCGGGATAAACATCCCCTCTCAAGTCTTCCGTTACCAAAGCACATATAACAGAAGCCAATTCATAAGGCTCAAGTTCATTTAATATTCCGCTTAAGATAATTTCAGCAAAAAATAATTCATTTTCAGCTCTTATCATAGAACATAAAACACCTGATTGTGTGGGATAACCGTTATTTATATATCCCATTTTTTCAAGTATTTCTTTATGGGCTAAAAATTTATTCCAATATATATCTTTTTGTTTTTCAATGTTTTTACAGGTTTCTTTGTATTTTTTTTCGTATCTTGAGATAATTTCAAGATTTTTCATGTGTTTTTTATAGCCTCTGCAAATTTCACAATTATATTTTTGCATAGCATCTCTGATTTCACGTGTTTTTTGAGTATATTCAATAACCTCGGGGCTGTCTTTTTGTCCTCTTTGTTTTGCCTGTTTTAAAAGAGTTTTAGTTAATTTTCTGTATACTATATATTTATCCTTAAGTCTGTTAAATTCTATAAAATCATCATTTGTCAAATTAAACGGACATTTTTCCGCTTTTAATTTGGCAAGCGTCTGCTCGCAATTTAACTGCTGCATTATTATAGGTTTTAACCTATCATTTGAAGAATAGTAGCCAAAACTTTTGAGTATCAATTCTTTAGCCTGTTCAAGCTCCAAATTTTGAAGTAAATTCAAAACCATAGAATACCCGGGAGAAAATCTGCTCTCTAAAGGATTAGAACTGCTTTTAACCAAATCAGCAACTTCATCAGGGGTTTGAAACTGAGTTCCAACTACAACTACATACCCGACTTTATCCATTCCCCTTCTGCCTGCTCTTCCTGACATTTGAAGAAATTCATTAGCCGTAAGCATTCTGTGTCCCGAATCTGTTCTTTTACTTATAGCCGATATTACCGTAGTTCTTGCAGGCATGTTTATTCCTGCCGCAAGTGTTTCTGTTGCAAATACCACTTTTATTAAACCTTGTTGAAAAAGCCTTTCAACAAGAAGCTTCCAAGCAGGCAATAATCCTGCATGATGAGATGCAACTCCGTTATATAAATAATCAAGATTCTTATTATTCTCCAAATACGGATGTTCTTTTAAAAATTCTCTTATTTCGTCTCTTATTTTTTTTGCTTCTTCTTGAGATACAAGATGTAGGTCTGAACATTTTTCCATGTTCTCATCACATTTCTTACGGGAAAATGTAAAATAAATTGCCGGAAGCATTTCCTTTTTATGAAGAACAGATATTACATCTTTTACGGTATTCCTCTTTTTTGCTTGACGGGAATAGTAATTCATCTTTTTTTCGGGTCTTATTTTACGGTTCAGTTTACCTTCAGGAGTCAGGAGAGGAAGGATATCAAAAGGTTTTGATGAATCATAATAATAATGTCTCAACGGAACAGGTCTAAAATCAGTATAAATATGTTCGGTTCCAGAATGAACCGTATTTATCCAGTCGGTTAACTGCTGAGAATTAGCGACTGTAGCACTTAAAGCTATTATTTGAATACTCGAAGGGGCGTAAATTAAACTCTCTTCCCAAACAGTTCCTCTTTGTTCATCATTCATATAATGAACTTCATCAAGTACAACATATTTTACATCTTTAAGATTATCTTTTACGGAACCGAAGTTTGTATTATAGAGCATATTTCTAAAAACTTCGGTGGTCATAACAACAATCGGAGCATCTCTGTTTATTGAAGTGTCACCCGTTAATAACCCTACATTACCTATTCCGTATTTATTTGAAAAATCATAATATTTTTGGTTAGACAATGCTTTTAGAGGTGTTGTATAAAAAAGCCTTGTATTTTCTTCAAGTGCTTTTTGAATGGCGCTTTCAGCAATACAAGTTTTACCCGCTCCTGTCGGTGCGCATACCACAACGCTCTTTCCGTTATTTATACATTCAACGGCTTGTTTTTGAAAATCATCCAGCTCAAAATCAAATTTATACAATGATATCCGCCTTATACTAAAGAATGCTTGTTGTCATAATCTATTCTGCCGATTAATTTGTTTAATCTTTTTGCAACATCTTTAAACATAGGAATAGAAAGACTTTGAGCTCCATCCGATGAGGCATTTTCAGGGTCATGATGAACCTCCATCATAACACCGTGAGCCCCGACTATTAAGCCTGCTTTTGCCATAGGCTCTATCAAATATCTTCTTCCTGTTCCGTGACTGGGGTCTATAATTATAGGCAGATGTGAGTATTTCTTTATTACGGGGATTGCCGCAACATCTAAAGTATTTCTCGTTGATGTAGAATCAACGCCTTTTATGCCTCTTTCACATAAAATTACTTTATCATTTCCGTTATACATTATATGTTCTGCAGCAAGCAAAAATTCTCTGATAGTAGCAGCCGGACCTCTTTTTAATATTACCGGTTTATTACATTTACCGACAGCTTTTAAAAGTTTAAAATTCTGCATATTTCTTGCACCGATTTGAATTACATCGGCATATTGGCTAACCAAGTCTAAATCAAGAGTATCCATTAACTCCGTTACTATTAAAAGACCTGTTTTCTCCCTTGCGATAGCTAGATACTCGAGTGCTTTTTCTTCCAAACCTTGAAAATCATAAGGTGAAGTTCTTGGTTTAAAAGCACCGCCCCTTAAAAAGTGGCAGCCCATTTCTTTTGCAGCATCCGCAACTCTTAACAGTCCGTCTAAATCTTTTTCGACACAGCAAGGACCAACTATCAAAACAGGTTTTTCAAGTCCGCCTATTCTTACACCGTTTGAAAATTCAATAACAGTATCTTCTTGTCTGCCCTCTCTTGAAGCCAGTTTATACGGTTCCTGAATCAGTTTTACACTTCTTACTCCTTCATAAGATTGGAAAGCATGAGGCTCTACCAAACGTTTATCACCTATTGCGGCAATAACCGTCATTACATCTCCTTGATTTAATACTACTTTAAAACCTTTATTTCTGAGCGCCTTTACTACTGTATCAATTTGCTCTTTGGTAGCTGAGGGCTCCATTACTATTATCATTATTTCCTTCTTTCCTTAAAACTGAACTTAACTTATTAAATGCAACTATTTCGCTGTTCGCAGATTCTTCCAAATGTATGTTATTTAATATAATACAATCATTTATCTCTACGTTATCCGCAATACTTACATTATTCCAAATAACGGAATTTATTATTTTAGAATTTTTACCTATTTTGCAGTTATTTCCAAATATGCAATTACCAATAATTTCAGCACCGGCACTTTTCTCAAAGTTATTACCCGCAATGTAAATACCTTTATCAGATTCAACGGTTTTAACCTTTAAACTTTTAATATTGTTGTTTAATATATCAAAATTAGACTTTTTATACTGTTCTATTGAGCCTATATCTGACCAATAACCGTCTAAAATAAACGTATTAATTTTTTCACCCGATTTCAAAAGATTAGGAAAAACATTTTTTGCAAAATCATAAAATGTAAATTCAGGGATATAGTCAAAGATTTTATAATTAAAAATATAAATACCCGTATTAGCAAGAGTGGATTTTGCGTCTTCTATTTTAGGTTTTTCTTGAAAGCTTTTAACATATCCCGATTCATCTCTAACAACGATACCGTATATATTAACTTTACATTTTTCAACTTCTTTTAATACAATAGTAGCTATGGCATTTGATTTTTTATGAGATTCATAAGCTTTATCAATATCAATATCCGATAAACCGTCACCTGACATTACAATAAAATCTTCACCTCTATTAAAGAAAAATTGACATTTTTTTAATCCGCCGGCAGTTCCGGACAGCTCGTTTTCACTTATAAAATCTATACAAAAACGGCTGTTTCTGTAATGATTTTGAATAATCTCAGATTTATAATATGTATTTGCAATAATATTATTTATTCCGAAAGAAGAAAGATGTTCAATAAGAATATCCATTGCGGGAATATTAGCAAGAGGAACAAGCGGTTTAGGCAGTGCATTAGAAAGAGCCTCTAATCTTGACCCTACACCTGCCGCCATTATCATTGCTTTTTTTAACATAAATTTCTCTCACTCCGTTACTTAAAATGGGAATCTGTTTCCTATATTTTTGGGTATTTTGATTTTTCCGCTTTTGACTTTCTTCTTTATGTCGGAAAAACCTTTCATCATTTGACGCATTTGATTAAATTGGGTAATAATCTGATTAACCTCATTGATAGGGATACCTGAACCCATAGATATTCTGCGTTTTCTTGAAGTATTAATTAATGAAGGATTGGCTCTTTCTTTTGGGGTCATACTGGAAATAAAAGATTCTATCTTCTTCAATTGCTTCTCGCCTTCTGAGGCAATTAATTCTTTACTGTCACGATTTAACCCCGGAATAGGAAGCATTCCCAGAATATTTTCAATAGAACCGAACATTTTCATCTGCTTTTGCATGTTTAAAAAGTCATTATATGAAAATTCGGCTTTTTCCATTTTCTTTTCAAATTCTTTAGCCTGTTTTTCATCAAAAACTTCCTGTGCTTTTTCAACCAGCGAGACAATATCTCCCATACCGAGGATTCTGTCTGCCATTCTTGACGGATGAAAATCATTTAAAGCATCGAGTTTTTCACCCGTTCCCGTTAATTTTACAGGTTTACCCGATGAATAAACAACACTTAGAGCGGCACCGCCTCTGGAATCACCATCAAGTTTTGTAAGTACTATACCTGTTATATCAAGTTGAATATTAAAGTTTTCGGCAACACTAACAGCTTGCTGTCCGAGCATGGAATCTATAACAAGGAGTTTTTCCTGCGGATTAAATGCTCTATCAATTAAAAGAAGCTCTGCCATCATTTCATTATCAATTTGCAAACGCCCTGCCGTATCTATTATTACAACATTAAATCCGTTTTCTTTTGCATAATTAACAGCCCCTGATACTATATTTTGTACATTTTGGGAATTTTCTATTGTAAAAACGGGAGTATTTATTTGTTCACCAAGTGTCTTTAACTGTGTAATTGCGGCAGGTCTATATACATCCGCCGCAACAAGCAGAGGATTTTTTCCTTCTTTTTTTAGTTTTACTGCAAGTTTTGCGGCAGAGGTGGTTTTTCCTGAACCTTGAAGTCCTAACATCATTATTATTGAAGGATGTCCGGTCAAATTCAGCGGTGAATTTTCTTTCCCAAGTATATTTACAAGTTCATCATGTACTATTTTTACAAATTGCTCTGAAGGGTTTACTCCCCTTAAAACATTCTCCCCAAGTGCTTTTTCTTTTAAAGATGTCATAAAAATTTTGACAACTTTTAAACTGACGTCAGCCTCAAGCAAAGCACGTCTAACCTCTCTTAACGCATCTGTAATATTCTCTTCCGTTAAAGACGCATTACCTGATGCTTTTTTTATTATATCCTGTAATTTTTCCGATAAATTATCAAACATAGCTATCCAATTTTACTACAAATATATCCTTTTTTCTTTACTGTTACAAAATTGTTTCACTATCTGTATTTTGATAAAATTATAATATGATAGTTGATGTTGATTTAATTGCATACGATTTTATGACGGATTTCAACGGACCGTCAAGACATTTTCCTGCCCCCTTTTATCCGACAGGTGTATATGAAGAAGATAAAAATGAATATAAATTCGGACCCGAATCAAATGAATATCCGACTCTTACACTTCCCTGCGACCTTTTTGACCAAGACGGAAATAAAATTCAGCAAGGATTTTATTCTGTTGCTCTGTCTTTTAATATGGGATTTCTTAATCTTTATCAAAGTAATACCCTTAAAGCAAGAGTCCGTGTTATTAAATTGGTCGAAAAAATGTATAATGATTCCGAAGCTAAAGAAGAAACAGAAATCAAAGGCAGAATGATTAAAGCAAAAGAAAATAAAAAACTTAAAAAGTACAGAAAAGCTCAAGAAGAATTAACTGCTTTAAAACAACAACAACAAGCTGAATCAAAAGCCGAAATATTAGATTCAGGTAAAGGATATTATATTCTTAATTATTCTCATAACGGCAAAACTGCCGTAGGGATTATACAAAAATAACTCTCTATGTTATCATATTTTATATTAATTTAATAAGGATTTAAAAATGTATAAACCTACAAGAAATATTTATACAATAAGAACATCTCCGTATAATGATAATGAAAAATTAGAAATGCTCTTAAATGACATGTCAAAAGACGGCTGGGATGTTTATTCACTACAGGAAATTGAAAATGATGACGGATTAATCTATAATTGCATTTTTATCAAAGAAGTAGAAAATGAAGATAACACAGTTAATGAAACTTCCGATTTATTGAATTTTAAGTCTAAAATAGAAAGAATAATTAATCCCGACCTTGATCCTTATGAAATGTGTATTGATATACAAAAGAAAATAAAAGAAAAAAGGCAGAAAATTTCTCAGATTAAGACTTTAATTGATGAAACATCAGAAGATTCCAGAACAATGCTTAATGCTGAAATATCTAAATATATTGATGAATTGGAGGATTTAAAACATAAATTATCAAAGGTAATTACGCCTGATATCATGGAGCAAAAGTTAGGTGAACAAAAAATTACTCTTGCAATATCCGAAGAATTAATAGATATACTTGACAGTGATAATGAATATAATATTCTTTCTCAGATTGTTCTTATCAGACAAAATGTAACAGAAAATCTTGGATTTATCATTCCTAAAATAAAAATAGAAATAGATGATTCTTTGGAAGAAAACGAATTCGCTATTAAAATAAGAGGAATTCAGGTTCTTCGTTCAAAAGCATATATAAACCATAGTATGTTTTATAAAGACGAATTAAATATTGAAAAATTACCGCAAGGAACTATTGAAGAAACTGATATGGTATCAGGATTGCAAACTCTTTGGATAGAAGATGAAAAAGCTAAAGATTTTTGGGTTAAAGGCAGCGAAGCAACTGATTATATTGCCAAACTTATTGAAAATTGTGTAATAAAATATATTGATGATATTTTTGATTACTCTGATATGAACAGATATATTGAAATAGTCGGAAATCAGAATCTTTATTTGATTGAAAATATTATACCTGACTATATCTCTGTTGCCGAACTTAAATATATACTTACAAGTCTTATTAAAGAAAAAGTGTCAATTAAAGATATAGTATTCATTTTTGAAAAAATAAACGACTTTTCGGACGAAACAAACAAAGAAGAATTATTGGAAAGAATCAGAATTTCTTTGGCAAGACAAATAAGTAAATCACTGGTTGATGAAGAAACTAAAACAATATATGCTTATGAATTGTCAGAAGGCAGTTTGGAATCTTTTATAGGTAGTAAAAATGAAGATGAAGATGAAGTTATAAAAATTGAAAGCGGGAAAATAGAAAATATAGTTAATAAACTTACAAAAAAGGCAAAAGAAATGACACCCGACAGTAAAGAAATCATATTAATTGCACCAATGAAAATAAGACATTTGGTATATTTGATATTATCCCAAATGATACCCAATATAATAGTAGTATCAAGAGAAGAATTATTATTTGAGTATCCGCTGCAAATAGTAAGTATTGTATAAAAAAGGAGAACTTAAAGTTCTCCTTTTTATATTATTTTTTATCATCTTTTTTATCAAAGAATTTAGAGCTAATTTTATTAGCAATCGGAGTAATAACAACCGGACCTAAGAATCTGTATATAAGCCCAAAAATAATAAGAACTTTTAATTTGTTAATACCCGGCAGAATTTTATCAGCTTCAACTCTGGCTGCAGCAGAATTATAGAAATCATCAACCAAGGCACTGACAGTTTCTTTTGCTTTATCAATACTTCCTGAATTAGCTTTTATTGCTTCTTGTACTGTACCTTGGAGTTCTTTCAGCTTATCACCCGTTATTTGGAATGCTTTTAAAGAACCTTCTTCACCAACAATACCTTTTAAATGACCTGCAAGCATTTCAGAAACCTCGTCTAAACCTTTATTTCCGGCTGATTGAGCGACTTCACCAACTTTAGATAACAGTTCTGATTTTGGAGTATTTCCAACGGATTCCTGTACTTTTTTACCTAATTGTGTATAGAAATCTTTATGTTTAACAAAATATTTTTCGGAAGCTTTTAAAACTACATCACTTATTTTATCTTCGGCTAAATAAGCACCTGCAGTTGAAACCCCTAAAGTCATCGCATCATTTATAATCATTTGAGGTTTTTGTTTTTTATCTATTTTCTTATTTCGCAATGTATTTAACATATAAAACCCGGATAGAAAGCAGCTTTCAGCAACTAATAAATGAGTAAAAGTATTGTTTGATTGAGAAAAAGATTTGGCAAATTTTTGAAACAAACCATTATTAGCAACACTTTTATAAAAGCTGTCAAGACCGTTTATCACAGGCTGCGGGACCGAAGCTTTAAATGACGGATTCGTTTGATATTTATTATTTTGTTTAACCGTATTACTAGTATAATTATTAGAAATTGAATTAATTTTCATGATTAGCTACTCCTGAAAAAGAACGAAATAATTCTTTTTCATTATTAGTTTGAAATACTTTATAATTTAGAATTGTTTGAGGATTAGTTGTTTTATTTTCTTTTTGACCAGGCTTTTTCTTACCTAATAATCCGAGAATAACCGGAACTAAAGCAACGGTAATAGTAGCTCTTAAAGGCATAAATGCCGGCTGGAATAATTTATCCATAACATTTTTAACAGTCCTAGAATAATTATTAAGAACTTTTTGTTCATTCATAGCCTTAATAACTGTTTCAGAGATATCAGGAGCTTTTTCTTTAATTTGAGTTTGGAATAGCTTTTCAGCTCCTTTTTCAGCCTTCTTAAATATACCGATGTTTAATTTATCGCCTTCAATTAATTTATTAACAGTTTGAGCAAATTCCATATCGGTACCTTGAGAAACTAAATTTTGGCTGAAAGTTTTTAAAGCATCAATACCTTGTTTAACAATTTCTTCGGATTTTTCGCGCATTGCCTGCGGCATTTTAAAATGACCGTTAGAATTAGCATATTTTGTAGCGGCAGCAATGGGAGTTCCGACTAGAGCAGTCATTGCAAGTCCGACAAGTCCTGACGAAATTGATTTAGCTGCCTGATAAGAACATTTTTCCTTTTCTTCTTCATTTTTTGCTGTTGCCATTATAGTAAGAGGTCTTAATCCGCAAGTAATTAAGATAGCAAATAAAGCTTCAGCAACTAAGGGGTTATATGAAGCATAATTTGCGGCTCTATGCAACAGCGGAACACCACCTTTAAAACTCGCACGACCATCAGAATTCATCTTGATGGTCGTGTTTATTTTGTCATTACTATTTATATTTCTTTTTTTACTTTTCACAGGGTAACTCTCAAATCTTCCGGATTTGGGATGAATGTTGGCCGGTGTAATTGAATTAATTTTCATAATCTCTTTCCAAATAATCTCACATTTGCTATAAACCGTAACAAAAATTATTTTGCTATTGGAGAATTTAATCATAACAAAAAAAACACATGACTTTCAAAATTTTAAAATGCCGTTATATCTTAAATACTTGGTTGAATCCTTATATATAAAGCAAAATTTCGACTTTATAAAACTTAATATTTTGAACCTATTCTGATATAATTTAAACCAAATTCTTTTAATTTTTTAGCATTATATTGATTTCTACCGTCAAAGATTACAGAATCAATGAGCAAAGATTTTATTTTATTAAAATCAGGATATCTGAACTCATTCCATTCCGTTAGAAGGATAAGACCATTAGCATTGTTTAATGCTTCAAATGCAGAAGAAGCATATATTATTTTGTCTTTAAAAATATTTTTTGCAGTTGATAATGCCTTTGGGTCATATACTTTAACAGAAGCACCGTTATTTTTTAATTCATTGATAATATCAATAGAAGGAGCTTCTCGCATATCATTTGTTTTTGGTTTAAAGGATAATCCCCATATTGCAAAGGTTTTCCCGTTAATATTGCCGTTATAAAAATTAAGTATTTTTTCAACAAATAATTTTCTTTGCTTATCATTAACTAATTTAACGGCTTTTAATATATCACATCCTGTTTTAAAGTTTTCTGCGACGGAAATTAAAGCATTAACATCTTTTGGGAAACAACTTCCGCCATAACCGATTCCCGGGAATAAGAATTTATTACCTATTCTGACATCAGTACCGAGTCCAGTTCTAACATAGTCTATATCAGCACCGGTTTTTTCACATAAATTAGCTATTTCATTAATAAAAGAAATTCTTGCGGCTAAAAAAGCATTTGCCGCATATTTAGTCATTTCGGCAGACTTGTTATCCATGAAAATCATTCTGTTTGCAGTTTTAAAATAAGGCGAATAAAGTTCACTCATTATAGATGAAGCTTTTTTAGAGTTTGAACCAATTATTACTCTATCGGGAGAAAGAAAATCATCTAAGGCAGCACCTTGCTTTAAAAATTCAGGATTTGAAACAACATCAAAATCTATATTTGTATACTGTTTTATTAATCTTGTAATTTTTTCAGCCGTACCGACAGGTACTGTAGATTTTATAACAATGACTTTATATTCATTTATATTAACCGAAATTTGTTTAGCAACATCAATCACTGCATTTAAATCACATTTCCCATCACTATCCTGAGGGGTAGCAACAGCTATAAAACATATTTGAGAAATTTTTACTGCTTCAGCTAAATCTATACTAAAAGATAGTCTTTTTTCCTTAACATTTATTTTAATAAGTTCCTCAAGTCCCGGTTCAAAAATAGGGATTATGCCTTTTTTTAAATTATCTATTTTACTTGAATCATTATCAACGCATATAACATTATTACCCATATCTGAAAGACATGCGCCTGCAACTAAACCAACATAACCTGTACCTATTATACAAATTTTCATAACTTATACTCTGCAAAGGATTTTAACATAAAAAGAAATTAAGGACATGGAATATTGAAAAAAATTTTTTTAATGTTAAAATTTAGAAAGATGTATATTAATCGGGACGTAGCGCAGCCTGACTCTGCCGAGGAGAACAATTAAATATTGTTCGACGAGAGG
>CANQCO010000050.1 GCA_947589705.1 Candidatus Gastranaerophilales bacterium | reverse complement strand
TTATCGGGTACGGGAATAATTCTTACGGCAGTTGTCTTTTTATTAATCATACCGATTGCCATTTCATCGGCTATCATGCCGGAAATTGTGTCATTGGGTGTGTTCCCCGGAATTGCTATCATATCAAGACCTACTGAACATACGCAGGTCATAGCTTCAAGTTTATCAAAAGTCAGAACCCCTCTTTTTGCAGCTTCAATCATGCCTGCGTCTTCAGATACGGGGATAAAAGCACCAGATAATCCTCCTACGTAAGAGCTAGCCATTATTCCGCCTTTTTTAACGGCATCATTAAGCATTGCAAGAGCTGCCGTAGTGCCGTGCGCTCCTGCGTGCTCAAGACCCATTGCCTGAAATATCCCTGCAACAGAGTCACCTATAGCCGGCGTCGGTGCTAAAGAAAGGTCAATAATACCGAATGGAATATTCATTTTTTCAGCCATTCTTCTTCCGACGAGCTCACCCGTTGAAGTTATTTTAAATGCAATTTGTTTTATTTTGTTAGCGAGAGTTCCAAAATCAGCGTCTTTAGGAAGATTCTCTACTGCGGCACGAACGACTCCGGGGCCTGATACTCCGATATTTAAGGCGCATTCATTTTCTCCATATCCGTGAAAAGCCCCTGCCATAAAAGGGTTATCTCCCGGAACATTACAAAAACAAACTAATTTTGCAGCTCCTATTCCGTCTTGTTCTTTAGTAAGTATTGCCGATTTTTTTATAATGCCGCCCATCATTTTAACGGCGTCCATATTAATTCCGGCTTTTGTAGAAGCTAAATTAACGGATGAACAAACTCTTTGAGTTTCTTTTAGTGCCTCGGGAATGCTTTCAATCAGTGCAATATCGCCTCTTGTGCATCCTTTTTCCACGAGAGCAGAAAATCCGCCTATAAAATTAACATTAACTTCTTTTGCTGCTTTATCCAACACTTTTGCCAAATACACGTAATCATAGTCTTTGCAGGACTCTCCCACAAGTGATATTGGAGTAACTGCTATTCTTTTATTAATAATAGGAATCGAATATTCTTCTTCTATCTCAGAAGAGTATTTATAAAGGTTTTTTGCGTACTTTATAATTTTATTATATATTTTATCTCCGACTTCTTGTACGTTTTCTCCCGCACAATCTCTAAGGCTCAAAGCCAAAGTTACGGTTCTTATATCTAAATTATGAACCTTTATCATATTTATTGTTTCAATAATTGATTCTTCATTAAAAAAAGACATATAAATTTTCCTTAGATTGTGTGCATTTTATCAAATATTTCTTTTTTCTGAACCCATATTTCCATACCGAGTTTTTTGCCGGATTCTGTTAAAGCGTCCTTTATCTCTTTAAATGAGTTGTTTGATTTGCTGATATCAGCAAGTAAAAACATCATAAAACAACCCTGCATAATGGTTTGCCTGATATCTTCAATGTTTACGCCGTATTTTGCAAGAACTGAAGCTATTTCAGCTACTATTCCCACTCCGTCTTTACCTGATATTGTAACGATTATTTTATTTTCGTCCATTATTTCTCCAATCATTATTTATCTATATTGTATAAATAAACAGCTTTAATGGCAATTAGGTAATTAAAACTTAAAATCTCTTTCGCCTTTT
The DNA here is from genome assembly GCA_947589705.1 of Candidatus Gastranaerophilales bacterium. Lineage (GTDB taxonomy): Bacteria > Cyanobacteriota > Vampirovibrionia > Gastranaerophilales > Gastranaerophilaceae > Avigastranaerophilus. The sequence goes on along the minus strand of CANQCO010000050.1, from coordinate 14,865 downwards.
ATAATTTTGTCAAGATAATTTAATACAGCCTGTTTTCTTGATATATCCTCAATTTTTTCCAATTCTCTTAAAATGAGTTTTTCGCCTGTTTGTTTGGTGGTATCAGAAGCATAGTCAACAAGATATTCTTTAAGCGTCATAATGGCATTTGGGTGGCAGAAGTTATGTATCTGCTGACTTTTACAAATGCTCATAAACCTGTCGCCTGTTCTGCCTGAACCGTAGCATGCAGTACAAAAACTCGGGAGGTAATTAAGCTCCATAAGCCAGTTAACTACTTCATCAAGAGTTCTGTTATCATTAACTTCAAATTGGCTTGAGTCTTCGTCTTTTTCTTCTGGTTTATAGTATCCGCCAACACTTGTTTTGGAACCGCCCGAAATTTGAGAGATACCGAGTTCAAGTACTTCTTTTCTGCATTCTTTACTTTCTCTTGTCGAAACTATCATTCCAGTATAAGGTACTGCTATTCTTAATACCGCAACGATTTTTTTAAATGTTTCATCATCTATGGCATTTGAAAAAGTATTTGGGTCAATATCATTAGCCTTTCTGATTCTCGGAACACTTATTGTGTGAGGACCAACACCATAGACGGCTTCTAAGTGTTCTGCGTGCATAAGTATCGAGATAAATTCATACAGATAATTTTCAAGCCCGAAAAGAACTCCAAGTCCGACATCATCAATACCTGATTGCATGGCTCTATCCATAGCTTCCGTGTGATAGGCATAATTGTGTTTTGGACCTGTCGGGTGCAGTCTTTCATAGCTTTCTTTATTATATGTTTCTTGAAAAAGAATATAGGTGCCTATTTTGGCGTCGTGCAGTTTTTTATAGTTTTCAACCGTTGTTGCGGCAATATTCACATTTACACGTCTTATTGCGCCATTTTTGTGCTTTATTGAATATATGGTGTTTATTGACTCTAAAATATATTCAATCGGGTTATTAACGGGGTCTTCACCTGATTCTATTGCTAGGCGTTTATGCCCCATATCCTGAAGCGCAGTTACTTCATTTCTTATTTCTTCCTGCGACATTTTTTTTCGGGGAATATGTTTATTCTTAGCGTGATAAGGACAGTATACGCAGCCGTTTACACAGTAGTTTGATAAATATAAAGGGGCAAATAAAACTATTCTGTTGCCGTAATAGTCTTCTTTTATCTTTTTTGCAAGTTTAAATATTTCTTCATTTTTTTCTTTGTCATTACAAACTAAAAGAACGGCAGCTTCTCTATGGCTTAATCCTTTTTGCTCCTTTGCTTTTTCTATAATCTCATCAATTAATTTAAGATTATTGCAATTTAAATTTGCATATTCTATTGATTTTAAAACTTCTTCATTGTTAATAAATTCTTCTGCTTTTGTTGATTTTGCACTGTACATATTCTCGCCTTTTTACTAAATACAGTATAGCGCAAAGAATTTATTTATTACATTTTAAATATTTTTTACCAGGAGCCTCCGCCTCCTCCGCCGTGACCACCTCCAGAGTGTCCGCCTCCCGAGTGCCCAGAACCAGTCGATGGAGCTGAAGAACTATGTATTGAACTTGCCATATTGTTAAAGGCAATCCTATCACATGGTCCTTTATACCAGTTTGGCTTATAATTTCCGTATTGCTCTATGCAGTCTATAATTTTATCAGCTACTCCCAAAACATAAGCAAAAGGTAATATTTTACTTGCATAATCGGGGTCTTCATTCATTTGTGCAATAAGACGGTTCTTTTCCGCAACTTCCAGGAACTTCTTTAATCCTAATATATTACCCAATAAAAGTCTGCCTTTTCTGTTCCTTTTCGGCATATTAAAAAGACATATTATACTTATAATTATTCCTGCAATTTCAGTTAATATAACCGGTAAATTGTTTGACAGATTCGGTATTTCTTTAATTATTACGTAAAGCGGTATCCCGCCCATAAAACTGCTCCACACAAGTACAAATAATATTACAAAGGGATTTCTTGTTGAAATTCCCATAATAAGTACAAATAATGCTATAGACGGAAACAGGAACATTATAATAGTCTCTGAATTAAAGTAATATAGTGAATAATTCCCGAGGGTATAAAATGTAAGCAGTAATAATCCTAAAATTGATATACACATTATTACAATTTTTTTTAAACTGCAAGCTTCTTTTTCAAATATAAAATTTTTAATTTTGTTTAAACTTTGTTTAATTTTTGTACAGTATTTATAATATACCGGGTCATATTCCAAATCAATTTTAGTTACAGCGTCCTTATTATTGTAAAATAAAGCTTCCATTAAAGTTTTTTCTACGGTTTTTTTGCCGTCATACGGCTTAAGTTTCTTTATGGTATAAGAAATACCATCATTTTCGATTTCTAAATATCCCTTGCTTGCAAGATAAAAAATCAGAGATGTTATACCTTTGCTTGTGGATTTTCCCGAATATTCAACTTCAACTTCGGCGCTGTTTTTATTTTCGGGAGGATTGAAAGTTACTATGGGAGTAACAGGCTCATCTTTCCCGAATAAAACCCAAAGTATTACCGGAATTAATGTAAGTATAATAGCAAGAATAATTGCATATAGACTAATATCCTTACTTTTGATGAAATAATTTTCGGGAAGTTCTACTCTTATTGTTACGCCTTCATTTGGATTCAGGTCAAAAATATAGCCTTTAATCGTATTATCTGTAACTGTATATTTTAATTTCTTGGGATTATATCCTACTGAACCATTCTTCCCGACTGAAAAACCAATTTTATTTTTATCGAATTCTTTCGGGAAAGTAATTGTAAAATATACGCTTAAAATAGGAGTATTCCATTGAGTGCCTATTATATTAAAATAAAATTCATCGGCGCCTTCAACCATATCATTTCCCATATGATATTTGTATGAAATTTTATATTGTTGATCTCCATATATATAACGGTCTGGATCTCCCATTTTTAAAATAAGCATACCGCTTGAGTTTCTTTTAGAAGTACGTTTGGATGTGGAAATATCGGTTATTACGGCATATTCAATATTTTTAGATCCGTCTTGTCTTGTGATTTTGTTTTTATAAGGTATACTCCTATATATACCATGAGATTCTTTTGTAAAAAATGTGTCTATATCTTCCGTTATTTCTGCTGTTCTGTCTTCTGTTACATTTATATTAACATTATAATTTTTAATATAGAAATTCTCGGCATTTGCATAATTTAATATAAATAAATTTAATACAAAAGCTGTGAATACCAATAAAACCTTTTTCATATAAACTGAACCTTTATCCTTTAATTTTTACTTACATTAATTTTAAATAATTTTCAGACTGATAAATATTAAATTAAGCAATTCTGTTAAATCTTATTCCCATGTTATTTAAATTGTCTTCAAATAATGAAGCTGTACAGGAATTAATGTTAACAAAGGTTCCTCTGTTATCCGTGTAAATATAATTAGCTTCATTAGGATTTGATAAATTTATACCGAATCTTCCTGCCATATAACCGATGTTCATATAATCCATATTATTTAAAGGTTGATTATTTGTTTTTAAATCGTTGCTTCTTATTAAATATTGGTATCTTGGAATGTTAGCTATTGGTTCAATCATAATTTCACCTCAAAGTTATTATACATTAAATGTGAATAATAATGCTTTTTATTTAGAAAATATAATATATTATATTAAATAGAGGAGGTATAGCATGTTTAATTTCAGAAAAAGATTATATTATGGATTTTCTTGCTTATTGGGATTTGTGTACACTTTAGCATTGATTTTTATATTAATCACTGTCCCTGTTTATATTAATTCCACTAATGAAGTACAAGAAACATTAAACTTTTTCTATACGATGATTGTGGCGTTTTTTGCTTTTACTTCTTTTATAGTTCCATTTATGGCATTAATAGTAATTGGGATTGAATTATTTCTGACAGGAAAGCTTTCTTTAAAAATAAGAGAAAATAACCTGTTATTAAGCATATTGAAATTTACCGTATTCCTTATTTTTCATACTGTTATAATCATTATGTTTTTGGCAAATATTATTATATACGGAGATGTTTTTATATTTATTATGAAAAATCTTATAACTGTTGCACTTGCCGTTATATTTTTATATTTCACAGGCAGATTGATTCGTAAAAGGATACACGAAGAGAAACACGAAGAAATATACTATAATGTACAAGAAAGAATACAGCAGTCCGTTGATCCATATAGAAATCAGATAATTGAACCCCAAAATAATTTTGATATAATCATTTTCTCAATATTATTGTATTTATTACTTATACATTATTTTATATCTGGCGTGATAAACATAATAGAACATGACATTTTAAAGGGGCAAATTACCGTACAAACAAAAAAGAACTTTTTTGAACCGGAACAAAAGGTAATAGAATATATAAAATTGATAAAATCTCAGATAAAAATCATACAATAAGCAACGAAGTGGTTTTTAAAAGCGAAGTCCCATATCGAAGTGAGAAATTATGAGCCTATATGCGTCATGTGAGTATATTTTTATAAATAGTTGAATGCGAAACTGTTATGTAGTAATATAATCTAGTGTCGCACTCTATAACCGAGCTCATACGTATGGTTGCTCGCAATCCGTTTTTCAATATGCTACTCACAAAATTTTGCTCGGACATTTTATAATAAAGGAGTTTTTATGGATAAAGAAATAGAATTTTATTATCAGGGAGATGATGAATATTCAAAAGTCATATATTCATTAAGCATTTTGTGGAATAAAATTTCAATGAGCCTTGATTCTGTTTTGAGTAAAGCGAATCTTAATATATCGAAGTTTAATATCCTTATGATTATAAAGCATATAGGAAAAGATAACGGTATACAGCAAAATGAAATAAGCAAAAGATTATTGGTTACTCCTTCAAATATAACAAAAATGCTTGATAAACTGGAAAAAGATTCTCTGATTACCCGTAACGTGCAAAAGGATGACAAAAGAATTAAACTTATTAAAATAACAAAAAGTGCTTCAAAACTACTTGATGATATTTGGCCCTCATATATTAATGAAATTAAAAATCTCACTTCTTCTTTAAATAAAAAAGATGCGGTTATATTAGAAAAAATATTGGTTAATTGGTTTTGTAAAATAAAATAGGCGTGTAAGTTAACTCACTTTGTAAAAATAGTTGAATAGTTAACTAATATTAAGTATTGTAAAATTTAAAGAATAAATATTGAATAGTTAATAGTTGAATGGTAAACTAATAATATAAATTCAATAGGAGATTTATATTATGTTTAACTTGGAAAAAAGTTTGTATTTTCGATTCTCAATTATATCAGGTTTAATATGTGTTTTATTAGTTAAATTTTGTATTAACTTATCATTTCATGCAAAGTATTTTGCAACATTCCTCTTAGGAGAAACACTACTAGTATTATTAGGTTTTCTTTTGGTGTTTTTAATAATTCCCTGCCTGGCATTAATTATGCTATCTTTAGACTTTTTATTTACGGAAAAAGTCCGAGCAAAAAAATCTTTAAATAATTCATTTTTTAAAGTTATATGTTATATTCTGTTTTGTATTTCTCAGATGATATTCTGCATATTGATTCCTATATCTGTTATTACAAACATTATAATATTAATGCCATTTTTATTGATATTAATAGGAAGTATTATTTACTACTGTGTAAGAATTGAAAAAAATAAGACAGTTGTTAATATCGAAAAAATTGAAATAAGTGAAGTCGAAAATCAAAATAAAACTGAGAGTTTATCCGCATTAATAATCTCAATATTGATATTTGGATTATTATTTATGGGGCTTTTGTCAATTTCTGTTAAAACTTCTGTTAAAAATAATATAAATGCAAAAATTGAAAAGAAAAAAATTCCGGTTAATACAGAGCAAAAACAAAAATCAAATATTCAAAAACGCTTATATATGTTAAAAGACAGTTCAAATAAAATATTAAATGATGATATTTTTTCTGATATTTGGGATTTAAAAGACAATCAATATATAGTTACACTTTTAAGCAGTAATAAATCAGGTGTTATTGATAAAGATGGGAAATATATAATTCCGCCAAAGTATGAAAACATAAGACCAATAATGGCTAATTTTTATTGTGTGAACTATAAAGATGAAAATAATAATAAAATTATGTATTTGTTAAATAAAAATGGTAATAAACTTCTGAGTGCAAATTATATAGATGAAAAAACAGATATAAACAATAAAGAACAATATATAATTACTTCCGAAAACAGCAGAATTACAGGAAAAGAACTTAAATCCTTTACTTTATACGATAAGAATTTGAAAAAATTATTTTCGTTTAAATCTGAAAATGACGGAGAAATAAATGAGAAATATATAATTATAAAAAATAACGAAAAAGAAAGTGTTCTTGATTTAAAAGGAAAAACCATTATACCTTATAAATATTCTGAAATAAATGATATTCTTGAATACAATAATGAAGTATTCTTTCAGGTATATAATTCAGAAACAAAGAAATACACAATTATTAATAAAATCGGAAAAGAGATAATTCCGCCTTGTCATAAGGTTAAAAATATTGATAACAATAACGGGCTTATTAAAGTAATAGAAAACAATAAGTACTTACACTATAATTTTAAAGGCGAAATTATAAATCCCGAAGAATTAAAAAAATACAAATCAATTGATACAAAATCTGAAAAAAAAGAATCTGTTAATTTTAAAGTTAGCGGATATGATTTTTGTACAAAAATGGGATACGGATATTATAGCTGTACATATAATTATTATCCGCCTTTTACCTCGGGAAGAGCTGATGTTTTCAATCCAAAAGGAAAAAAGATATATAATTCTCTGACCTCAAAAGAATGGGATTGCAATGAGAATTTTATTATTAAGTCTAATGAAATATATGATTTGGAAAATAATAAAAGAATAAAAATAAAATCTTATAAAATGCCGATAAATATAAAAGAAGACAGATTTTTAATAAATCAAAACGGCAAAAATATAATCATCGACAAATATAAAAATGAGTTAATAAAACAAGAATATACTCAAATCGAAAAATTATCATACTTTATGGCAAAATTTAAAGAACAAAAAGCAAAAGAGATTTTATATAAAATAGAAAACAACGGCAAATTCGGTGTGATAAATGATAAAGGGGAAATCATTATTCCTGTTGAATATGAATATATCGGGTTTGAAAAATACGGATTAACCGATGATAAATTTGTAGCAAAAAAGAACGGTAAATACGGATATATAAATTATAAAAATGAAATTGTTGCAGATTTTATATTTGATGAAGAACCTTATTATTTGCTTCCTAACGGAAATGTATTTATAAAAATGGATTAGGCAAAATGTTTTTCTCATAAACAAAATTAAATCAGATGTAAAAAAGGATTATTAATGAAACAATATAGTTTAATATTTACGGGCGGAAGCAGAAATAAAATATCAAAAAATCCCGTAAAAATGGTAAATTCAATTATAAATTCTGCTGCATATATTATAGATAATCAAGCCTCGATAGATTATAGCACCCAAAATATAGATATTATTAAGATAGATGTTGAAAATGTTTCATTTATCGATTTCTTTTTAACAGACAAAAAGAAAAAAGAAATATATAAAATCGGCTATGATACAACAAAAAAAATTAAGGAGTTTATATATGTATAATATTTTAAATTGGTTTTTTAATTCATCTGGTTATAAATTTTGCATAATATTAGGTTATTTGTATTTGATAATATTACCTATATCAATTCTTTTCTTTTTTGCTTTTAACGGAATTTTATGGTTTTTGGCTTATTTTATTCCGGGCTTAGGTGGTTTGCTGAAATGTATTTTCCAATGGTATTTAGTTACTATTCAGACTTTATTTTTGCTTGATGTTTGTTTATTAATATTATCTTTAAAAAATATAAAAGTAAAAAATAGTGAGATAAATAAAAAATTAAATTTTTCTGTCGTCAATTTTCTTGTATTTATTATTTTTATTTTAATTTCAGTTACATCAATATATATATTAAAGGATATAGATTATGATTATTCTTTATTAAAAAAATCAAATGAAATAAAAAAAGTAAAAGAATATCAGGGTTCAAAAATAGCGAGAAGTATGCATAATTTAACGCTTTTAAAAGACGGCAATGTGCTTATATCGGGCGGTCAATCAAAAAAACTTGAAATTTTCAAAGCGAAAAATAATATAATTACCCAAGCAGGGGAATTGAAAATGAAATATTCAAATAATGCACTATTGCTGGATGACGGGAAAGTGCTTCTTTTGGGTGATAAAACAGAAATATATGACCCGTTAACTTATGATTCAGTACTTATTGAGGAAAAAGTAAATCTTATTCCACCTTATAACTTACTAAAACTTAGTAACGGAAATGTTTTAATATATGGTAGTTTCCCGACAAGGATATTTGACATTAAAAAACAAACTTTTTCCGATTCAAAAAATCTGCCTTTTATAACTGATGCATTTAATATGAGAGATGGAAATGTTCTTATTTTAACTGAGCAAGGCATTTGTATATTTTCTTTGAATGAAAATAAAATAATTAGAACAATCAAAGTTTCAGACGCTTGGTTTAAACACGGCAAGTATGTCATATATAATGATAAAAAAAATATTATATATTGTATAAGTAATATATATTTGAGAGTTGTAGATTTAAATTCCGGCAAAGAGGATGTGATAAAAATATCTGCGCCATTGTCATTAAATGAAGATTATTATATAAAACCGATAAAGTTAAATGAAGAGAAAATATTATTTACAAATTCAAATCACAGATTTTGTTTTTTCAACCTAAGCAGTGTGCCTTGCAGCGAGAATAAAATGTCAAGTAATATTTTGATTTTTGATATAGAAAAAGAGAAATTTTCAAGACTAAATCTTGGAAAACCATACAGATATTATCAAGCAGTAAAATTGACAGAAAATAAAGTATTATTTACCGGCGGTAAAATTGATTATATTGACGAACAAAAAGGTGATGAAGTAATAAATGATAAAATATTGATTTATTCTTACTAGGTTATTATGATTGCAAATAAAAAATGTTCATGATATAAAAAAGATACTGCGGAGGGGAACCTCTGCTAGTCTACAGAATGGAAGTTTAGGACACTGAAAAAAAATATAAAATTGGCTCAAAGTGCAGGATTTTGCTACGGGGTCAAAAGAGCGGTCGAAACAACTAAAAAAATTAAACTTGAAAATACGTCAAAAAAGGTATGGGTATTAGGCGAGCTTATTCATAATTCTCAAGTTATTAAAGAACTTGAAGGATTAGGAATTCAAACTGTTGATGAATTGCCTGAAAATGAAAACGGTATCTGCATTGTAAGAAGCCATGGAATGCCGCCTCAAAAAATTAAAGAGATGACGGATAAAGGTTTTGAAGTTGTTGATTTGACTTGTTTAGACGTTAAAAAAGTACAGCAAAAAGCTGTTCAGCTTGCTCAAGAAAATTTTCTTGTACTTATACTCGGAAAGCCCGAGCACCCTGAAGTTGTTGCTATAAAGGCTAATGCACAATTGTATTCGGATAAAGTTTTTGTCATTCCTGATTTAGAAGTGTTAAAAGGGTTAACAGATGAAATAAAATCTCATAACAGGGTGGGTATTGTTATACAAACAACTCAAAAATTGGATTTTCTTCAAGATGTTATCAGATATCTGATTCCTTTATCAAGTGAACTCAAAGTGTTTAATACAATATGTAAATCAACCTCCAAGAGACAGCAGGAAGCCATAGAACTTGCTAAAAATTCCGATTTGATGATAGTTGTCGGAAGCAAAAAAAGTGCAAATACTACTCATTTGGCTGAAATACTATCGGGAATAACAAATACAATTCATATTGAAACTCAGGATGACCTTATAAATTATAAAGATATTATTGAAAAATCACAAGAAATAGGGATTACGGCAGGCGCCTCGACTCCTGAAAATGTTATAAAAAATGTTATCAATCAAATAGAAAAATATTAAGAAAGGATAAAAAAATGTCAAAAACAGTGAATGAACAAGATGAATTTGTCAGATTATTGGAAGAAAGCTACAACTACAAATTTTCTGTAGCTGATGTAGTAAAGGGTATCGTTATAAAAAAGGAAAATGACGGTTTCCTTGTTGATATAGGTGCTAAAACGGAAGCTTTTCTTCCTAATAGAGAAATATCAAATTCAACCGATAAAGATGCAATAGATCAGCTTGCAATTAATGATGTAAAAGAATTTTATATTTTAAAAGAAGAAGGCGATGATGAAAATGACAGAATTATTCTGTCGTTGAAGAAACTTTCTTGTGCAAAAGCTTGGCAGGAACTTCAAAATGCTAAATATAATAATGAAACAATCAAAGCAAAAGTTGTTTTAAATGTTAGAGGTGGTGTAATTGTTGAAGTATCTGATTTAAGAGGATTTGTTCCTGCAAGCCAGTTAAGAACAGGTGCTCCTTTTGACGGGTTAATAGGTCAGGATATTGAAGTTAAAGTTTTAGAAGCTGATGCAAAAAGAAATAAACTTATTTTATCTCAAAGACAAGCAGTAGCTGAACAAAGAGAACAGGTCGTTGATGAAATTATCTCTCAATTGGAAGTAGGTTCTGTTGTTAAAGGTGAAGTCGTAAGAATTGCAGACTTCGGCGGATTTATTGATATAAACGGTGTTGACGGACTTCTTCCGATTTCGGAAATCTCCTGGCAAAGAATTAAACATCCTTCTGATGTTATTTCATTGGGGCAAGAGCTTGAAGTTAAAATCTTAAAAATAGATACTGATATGAAACGTATTAGTTTGAGCTTAAAGAGAATGGGTGAAAATCCTTGGGAATCTATAGAAAATGAATTTAAAGAAGGTCAGGTTATAAAAGGTACCGTTAATAAAGTAACCTCTTTCGGTGCATTTATTAACATATACCCGGGGGTTGAAGCTTTATTACCCTCTGCTGAAATGGAACCTGCTGATGCAAATCCGTTTAACCTTTATAATGTTGGTGATGAAATAGAAGTCTTGATTAAAAAATTCACTCCTCAAGAACACAGAATTGCTTTAAGTGTTAAAGACATTCAAAAATAAATAATATATTTTCTAAAAAGAGAATCTTTTAAAGATTCTCTTTTTTTGTTAAAAATTCTTTACAATAACCTAAGTAATGTCAAAAAATATAGTTTATGTGTTTTAATGAAAACACAAGAAAAAAGGAAAAAATTATGGCAGTTCAACCAATTAATAATGTACAAAATAATCAAGTATCAAAAAAAGGAAAGAAAATAGGAACGATTGCAGGTTCTGCAGGTAGTTTAATATATATTGGATGTAATAAAGCAAAGATAAATGATACTTTTCAAAAAGAATTAAAAGAAACAATTTTAAATAAAGGTTATGGTAATGGAACACTTTTTGCAGTAAAGGCTGTTAGTATTGCCGTTTTTGTATCGGCTCTTGCAATAGGCGGAAGAATTATCGGCGGTTTAATAGGTAAAATTGTTGATAAACATAATGCAAAAAAGGCAGAAAAGGCTGAAAAGGCTGAAAAGGCTCAAATATCTGAATAAATAAAAAATAATATAATATATAATATATAATATAAAAAAAAGAAGGGTTTAGCCTTCTTTTTTATTTGAGCATTTTCTTTAAATACATACCCGTATATGAATTTTTAACTTTTGCGACTTCCTCTGGTGTACCTTGAGCTATAATAGTTCCGCCCCTGTCGCCGCCTTCAGGGCCTAAATCGATTATATAATCTGCCGTTTTAATTAAATCAAGATTATGTTCAATAATTAAAATAGTATTACCTGCATCTGCAAGTTTATTTATTATTTTAATCAATTTATCCAAATCATACCAGTGAAGCCCTACTGTGGGTTCATCGAGCAGGTAGAGAGTTTTGCCTGTTGAGCGTTTATTTAGCTCGCTCGCCAGTTTTATTCTTTGAGCTTCACCGCCTGAAAGAGTAGTTGAACTCTGACCCAGCTTCATATAGCCCAAACCTACGTCATTTAGTGTTTGAAGTCTTGACTTGATTTTGGGGATATGTTCAAAAAAGTCCAAAGCTTCTGATATAGTCATATCAAGAACTTCCGATATATTTTTGCCCGAGTATTTTACTTCAAGAGTTTCTCTATTATATCTTTGACCTTTACATACGTTGCATTTAATATAAACATCAGATAAAAAGTTCATTTCAATTCTTGTTAAGCCGTCGCCTTTGCAAGCTTCACATCTTCCGCCTTTTACGTTAAAACTGAATCTTCCTGCACTGTATCCTCTTACTTTAGCTTCGGGGGTTTTTGCAAACAGTTCTCTTATGTGTGTGAAAACATCTGTATAAGTTGCCGGATTAGACCTTGGTGTTCTTCCGATTGGCGATTGGTCTATACATATAACTTTATCAATATTTTCAAAACCTAAAATTGTATCAACACCTTGGGGCTTAGGTTTATTTGCATTTAATTTATGAAGTGAATATTGATATAAAATGTCATTCATAAGCGTTGATTTACCGCTGCCTGATACTCCGGTGAGAGTCACGACTTTACCTAATGGTATTTTAACATCAATATTTTTAAGGTTATTTTTGTGAGCGTTCTTTATTTCCAAAAAACAGCCGTTGCCTTCTCTTCGTTTTTTAGGTATCGGGATAAACCTTTCACCGCTTAAATATTGACCCGTCAATGATTTTTTTGAATTTATAATATCTTCAAGTGAACCCTGCGCAATTATTTTACCGCCTTTTACACCGGCATAAGGACCTATATCTACTATATAGTCGGCGTTTCTTATTGTATCTTCATCGTGTTCTACAACAATCAGAGTGTTTCCTAAATTTCTTAATCTTATAAGAGTTTTTATAAGCATATCATTGTTGTACTGGTGAAGCCCTATTGAAGGTTCATCAAGTACATATAATACGCCCGAAAGCCCGCTTCCTATTTGAGTGGCAAGCCTAATTCTCTGTGCTTCTCCGCCTGATAGTGTACCTGACATTCTGGCTAAATTAAGGTAACCTAAACCAACATCCAGCATAAATTTAAGTCTTGCTCTTATTTCTTCGAGTATTTGTTTTGCTATTGTCAACTTGTAGTCATCAAGCTCTAAATATAAATCAGAGAAGAATTTATAAGCGTCTTTAATAGAAAGAAGGGTAACTTCATATATATTTTTGCCCATAATCGTAACTGCAAGCGAAAATGGCTTAAGCCTTGCGCCTTTACATTCGCTGCAGGGAACCTGTGACATATATTCCTGTATGTATTCTCTTACTTCATCGGAATTTGAATCATTGTATTTGTGCATAAAATAAGGAATTACGCCTGAAAATGGTCTTGTCTGCGTAACATATCTTGTACCGCCAAACTCCTTAAATCTCAATTTTACAAGTTCATTTCCGCTTCCGTATAAAATTATCTGCTGATGTTCCTTTGGTAAATCTTCAAAAGGCACATCCATATCAATCCCGAAGCGGTTTGTAACGGATTGTAAAATATCCTGATAATATTGGTTTCCTGTTTTAGCCCAGGGGTATATTGCACCTTGCTTTAGTGATTTGGTTTTGTCGGGTATTAATAAATCGGGATCCATTTCAAAGTGAGCACCAAGCCCAGAACAAGCAGGGCAAGCTCCATAAGGGCTGTTGAAACTGAATATTCTCGGAGCAAGTTCTTCAAAACTTAAATTACAGTTAGGGCAGGCAAGTTTTTCAGAGAATATCATTTCTTTTGCCCCTATTACATCAACAATTAAAAGCCCGTCTGCTTTTTCAAGTGCAATTTGGGCGCTGTCGGTTAGTCTTGATTTTGCGCTTTCTTTAATTACAAGACGGTCTATAACAACTTCAATTGTGTGTTTTTGAGTTTTATTTATTTCAATTTCATCTTCGTCTAAATTGTATATTTTGCCGTCAATTCTAACTCTTACAAAGCCTTCTTGTTTTAATTCTTCCATAAGGCTTGTATATTCACCTTTTTTTCCCCTAATAATTGGAGCGAGAAGTTGAATTTTAGTGCCTTCAGGCAGTTTATATATTTTATCAACAATTTCATCTATGGATTGAGGTGAAATTTCACTGCCGCACTCGGGGCAGTGAGGAGTACCAATCCTCGCATAAAGAAGTCTTAAATAGTCATATATCTCCGTAACCGTACCGACTGTGGACCTTGGATTATTGCTTGTTGATTTCTGGTCAATAGATATAGCTGGGGATAATCCTTCTATACTTTCGACATCAGGTTTATCAAGCTGACCTAAAAACTGGCGTGCATAATTTGAAAGGCTCTCAACGTATCTTCTCTGACCTTCGGCAAATATAGTATCAAAAGCAAGAGAACTTTTCCCGGAGCCTGATATCCCCGTAAAAACAATAAGTTCATTCTTTGGAAGCTCTAAACTTACGTTTTTTAAATTATGTTGATTAGCTTTTCTTATAATAATTTTGTCACTCATAACATTATTATTGCATGAAATTTTATAAGATAGTATTTTATTTATTTTTCTTCTCGAAATCCTTTTGTGGATGCTATTTTTCTCCCTATTGAGTTTATTTTTTGTTCAATACATTTTCTGCAATTTACTGCGTTGTCCGATAAACAGATTTTACCGGGGTAAAGTTCATATTTGGGGCGGTAGTTTATGTCGGTTAAATTTGGCATAACAACGTTAGCCCCCGAATTTAGCGCTATAATTCTTCCTTTTGGGTTCAGTGTTTCCATTGCTGTTGTTGCCGGTATATTTATATCGGGCAGTATAAGCCTTGTTATTGCCATTACTTTTAATGCGGTTATAAAATTTTTGTCCTTAGGGGAATCTTTTAAGGGTGTTTCTTTATGCGGTATAAAAGGACCTAT
>CANQCO010000049.1 GCA_947589705.1 Candidatus Gastranaerophilales bacterium | reverse complement strand
TGATAGACCTTATACTCCAAGTCAACCTTCTGTTGATCCTGTAGTTCCGGAACAACCTTCTATCAACGCTGATGATCAAGCTCAAATGTTAAACAGAATACCTCGTCAACCTGAATCATATAACAACAACGCAGTTATCAATAACGGAAGAACAACCTTAGTAGATGTATTCGCAGCAGCTAGTCAAATAGAAATCGCAGATGACGAAGAAGAATAATAAATAAAAAAACAAAAAGAAAAGGAGCCTAAATAAAAGGCTCCTTTTTTATTGACGAAATAGTTAAAATAATATACCATTAAATTGTTATGCTTTGTATTTCCTTTTGCATAATTAATATGTGAGGTTAGTATGAAAATTAAAATAAGTTTACTCTTAGCTGTATTATTTATATGTTGTGAAATTGCATATTCACAAATACCTGAAGCTAAAAGTCGTTCTGGAATTATAAATGTTAAACCATCTAAAACAACAAGCAGCATTGTACGTTCTACTTTGTATGATAATAAAAATATAGAAGATTATACAGAACAAATAATTGTTTTAGAACAACAGCTGGAATCTGATCCTGAAAATATTGATGCTCTTATATCTCTCTTTAAAATATATAGTATGACAAATAATCCTGAAAAAGCATCTGATTATATTATAACTTTGTTTGAGATAAAAGTATCGGAAAATAAATCACCTGCTTTAGAAAAATTAAATTCAGATAAAATTATTACTGAATTAAAAGTTCTAAACGATGATTTATTAAGAAGTCTTGTTGATTATAAAAATAAATCTCCGATTTATATTAACCTGGCTTTCTTAAATTTAATACTTGATAACAAAAATAAAGCTATTTCTTATGCTAAGGAAGCAGTTATTAATTGTCAAAATCATTCTCTGTTGAGAATTTTAATAAATAGAATTTATAAATATCAATTATATGAAGATGTAGTTAATTTATGTAATAGATATTTATTATATATTGATAATAAAGACAAAATTATTATATCATTAAAAATTATCAATTTGGCAAAAATGGGAAATATAGATGCAGCAATAAAAGAATATGAGATATTGGATTTTGACATAGGCGCAGGTCCAAAAAATATATTGTATAAAGCTTTAAAAGAAAAATCAAAAAGCGATAAAGAAATAATAAAAGTTTTATTTCCAAAACTTCCTGCTTCAGAGGGATATTATGAACTTTACAAAATGGAAGAAAATGAAAAAATGGATATGATAGCTGCAAAATTGATTAAGGAATATCCTGATTCGCCAGAGGCAAACTTAATTAAAGCATCTAATTTGATAAAAGAGAATAAAAATGACGAAGCTTTAAAACTTTTAAATTCTATACGCAGCCAAATAACATCGGAAATTGAAATAAATGATTATAATATTCTTTTATCTGAAATATCTTCACAGCCGATAAATGAGGCGGAAAAGTTAATGGATAGCGGATATCCAAAGAAAGCATTAGAACTTTTAGAAAATGAAAATATTCAGGAAAGTCCTGAATTATATTGTCTAAAGGCTAAATGCTATATAGCTTTAAATGAAATGCAAATGGCACTTGAAAATTTGAATAATGCAATGGCAATGGATAGTGAAAATCCTGGGGTATATCTTGCATTTATTAATTATTACATAGAAACGGGAGATACTGAAACTGCCAGAAATTATATAGAACAAGCAAAAGAACTGAAATCTATCAATGAAGATAATAATGTAGACGAAATTGTAAATTATACAAAAATAGTAAACAAAATGGACGCAGAAAAATATGTTGATAAAATAACAGAGTTATACGAGCAACAACGCTATGAAGAAGCATGGAATGAAATAGAAAAGGCATTAAAAATAAGTGATGATGTATCTTCTCTTCATTTCTATAAAGGTCTTGTTTATATTGCTAAAAATAATTATGCGGCTTCTACTTCAGAATTTTATAAAGCTATTGAACTTGATGAAAATAGTGTTTTATCTTATTACTATTTAGCATTGGCTTTTGATAATCTTTCAGAGAGAGAAAGCGCTTATGAGTATTACAAAAAATTTATAGAAGTTCTTCCTCAGGATTTCTACGGTGCAAGTGAGGCTGTTGATTACGCAAAAGCAAGAATTGAAAAATTAAAATAGTATTTAAAATTTTTAAAAAAAGCTAAATATTAATACAAGTTAATATTTAGCTTTTTTTTTATGTTAAGAAAATATGTTTAATATAAAATAATTGCATAAAGAATGTGGTTAATATTTTTTAATAAAAAATGAAGATATAGCAAATAAAAAATTGTTGTTTTTTTATTGTATAAGAAAAGATATAGAATCATGGTCGAAGTATTTTAATATCAGAGAAATAAATATTTTTTAACTCAATAAAAAAGGAGAAGTGAATCAGATGAGAAGAAAAATAAGTGCAGCTATAGTAGCAGCAGGAATGATGGTAATGAACAGTGCCCCTGTATTTGCAACAGTAGACCCAAATGCGCTACCGCAATATAGAACAGGTACTAATGTTGACGTACAAACTGGTGATCGTATAACAGGGAATTTTAACGGTAATAAACCCGATATGAATGTTAAGATTCAAGGGGATGCTGGTTCAGTAGGAACTGCATATTGGAACCGTTTTGATATAGGTTCTAATAAACATGTAAACTTCGAATTTACAAATAATAACCAGACCTCATTAAACAGAGTAGAAGCAGCAGGTGGTATGTCTCAAATATACGGTCAGATGACAAATTCATGCGGAAGTAACTGCGGATATGCTTCAACAGGAAAAGTAATATTAATAAACCCGAATGGTGTATTATTTGGAACCGGTGCTAATGTAAACTTAAACTCATTCACGGTATCAACATTAGATGGTGAATATACACAAGGTGCAGACGGAACAAAAGGCGGCAATTTAACACTTACACCCAATAAAAATACTGCTTACAATGGAAATAATAAGGGTATAATTGCTGTAGAGAGTGGGGCAACAATATACGGAGATAAAGCTGTAAACTTTGCAGCAGATAACAGAATCTTATTGTATGAAGGTTCAAAAATAAAAACAAATACAGGAAACAATGCTAAATATACAAATGGCGGTGAATTAGCAATGGGCAATGTTAGATTGGTTACAGCAGACGGAGTAACATTCAAGTATGAAAATAACGGCGCTACTGTAAATATGGATAAATTTACTGCTTCAACTAAAGAAATGAATATAGATGCACAAGGCTATATAGAAAGCGGAAAAGTTGATATAAGAAATTATTCCAGTCATGCTAACAGTGAATTAAACGTATTTAAAGGAACGATAAAAGCTGTAAAAGCCGTAAAAGGAAATGACGGAAGTATTTGGTTAACTGCGAATAATCATGTGATAGTCGATGATTCAAATTTAATAACAAGCAATATGGCTGGTGCTGAGGCTGTAGATGGCGGGAATATACAAATATTAGCAGGAAAAACTGCATCTGTAAAAGACAGTAATTTAACAGCTGTTGGTAATATTAAGAGTGAATCAGTAAATTCAAATGCAATTGTAGAAAACTCTATAGTAAATGCAGGAAAAAATGTTGACATTAAAGCTAAAAATATAGCAAGTGTACAAAAAGGTTCTCAAATTACTGCAGATAATATTGCAATAAGTGGTATTTCTCAAGCAAATATTTTAAATTCAAAATTAAATGCTTCTAAAAATATTACAGTATCTTCTGATAATTCTATTTCAACAGAAACTTCTGATATTCTAGCTAATAATATCGAAGTAACATCAAAAGGTGGTGTTGCTCTTACCGGTTCAACTTTTGCTAAAACAAAAGATAGTGGTATAACAAGAGCTGCAAATGTAAAAGTAACAGCTAAAAATGATATTACTGATGCTTCAGTAAACGGTTCAACTTTTAACGGTAATGTTGTAGCTGTTGAATCAACCGGGGGAAATATTAAACTTGGTGATTTAGATAAAAACCAGTTTAATTCTTCAACTGAGCCTACACAGTTTAAAGCTGCTAAAAATATTGAAATTGTTAAGGAACAAGGCGACTTAACTGTTCCGAAATGGAGTTTTAACGCCGGTAATGATGTATTATTACAAGCTAAGGCAGGAAAAGTTCAATTTGCACAAGATGCAACAAATAACTTTAAATCAGCTCAAAGTATTAAATTAAAAGCTTCAACAGATATTAAAACAGATACAAATGCAGTTGATTTAAATAATATCCAAACAACAATGGAAGCCGGTAAAGATATTGATGTTAAAATAAAAGGTGTTGCAGAAAGAAATAAAGCTTTAATTGCTAAAGCAGGTCAAAATATGAATGTTACCGCAGAAGGCAATTTAGCTGTATCAGAATTGATATCACAAGGTGATATGACATTAAAAGCCGATAATATTTTATCAGGCAGTCCAAAAGCTTCAACTGAACATTACTTCAATACCCCTGGTGATCACTCTCAAGATAGTACTGATCCGAGAGCATATATTGAAGTAGGCGGTACATTTACTACTTATGAAACATCAAGAGTTGCTGATGAAAACGGAAAAGATAAATTTACTGTTACGGATTCAACTGACTTAACTAATGATGGTAATTATAACCAAAAGCACTTAATTCAATTTGGTAATAACGGTGAAGAAAAAGTTCTTTTAGTTAATAAAAGACCTGTTAATTATTCAAAAGATGATCCAACCTTACCCGGTGCAGGAAAAGGTGATATCGCAGATCCTGATAAACCAGGTTCTTCTGAAGGTGGCAGCGGTAAACCCGGACCTAGTGTAGATCCTGTTGAACCCGGTCCTCAAGGTCCTGGCGGAAGTGGTCAAGAACCAGGTGGTGACGGTGAAGGTTGCGCTCCTACTCCGGGAATTGATTCAGGTGATTTAGGCGGCGACACTGATGAACCGGGATTAATTAACAGCCAAAATATTAGAGAAACTCAAAACAGCTTAAATGTTATTGAAACTGTTAAAAACAAAAATCTTTCTCAATATACAGTTGTTAAAAACGAAAATAAAAAACAATAGTTAATCTATTAGTTAAAGAAGAACAGATTGTATAAATCTGTTCTTCTTTATTTACATATATTGATATTTAATTAAATCCTTATAATTTTTTGGTATTATTAAATAATGAATATATTAAAAACATTTGAAATATTTTTATCAGCTCCGATAAGTATCATTCAAAAACGTGATATAAAAATCATGCATGTTGAAACAAATATCTTTGCTAATCAAATGCCTATAGATGTTAATTTTGATGAGGATATTCAATTAACTGTTTATAATAATAAAAAAGTATATAAACTATTATCAAGTGTAATGTATAAAAGAAAACAAAGAGATGAAAATAATAAAAGCCAAATTCATAACGAGCGCCCCTTCAATTAAAGAATGCCCTGAGTTAAATATGCCTGAATTTGCGCTTGTAGGACGTTCTAACGTCGGAAAATCTTCTTTTATTAATTCTATTGTTAATATTAACGGCTTAGCTAAAACAAGTAATACTCCGGGAAAAACTAAATTAATTAATTTATTTAATGTTAATGATAAATTTGTATTTGCTGATTTACCCGGATACGGTTATGCAAAGGTTTCGGGTAAACTTCAAAATTTATGGCAAAAATCTCTTGAAGAATATCTTATAAAAAGACAAGAAATTGTTTCTCTTATTTTGTTATTAGATTCACGGCATGATGTACAAAATAATGACCGCCAAATGGCTCAATGGATTAAATATAATAATCTGCCTTGTTTTATTATTGCCACAAAAGTTGATCAAATTTCAAAATCTCAAATTAATAATGTTTGCTCTAAATTCGAAAAAGAGTTGTCTTTTGAGATTTTTCCGTTTTCTAAAAATAATAGTTTTTATAATAAAAGAATTATTGAGAAAATAGAAGAACTGATTTATTTATAGAGTTCTTTCCAAAAATAAGTTGATACAGTCTTTTATAGAATCAGGAGTGTCAAAACTATCTAATGGATTTTTAGTATTTTGTGTACTTTGTAATATTGTATTTATTTCCTTTTTGATTTTCGGTTTCTTTTCTGCTGATACATTATACTCCGGCATGGAATATTCTTGCTGTATTCTTTTTGGTTTAAAAATTGTTTTGAATAAACAAAATAAAATTAAGCATGAAAAAATAACAATTATAGAAATAACTGATATGCTAAATTGATTGTTTGAAGTAGTTTTTTGTTCTTGCGCCAGCTGATTTGAGTTTTTTATTTCAACAATCGGCTGTACATTTTTTAAGTTCGATTCATTTGACTTAGATTCTTTCGGAAGTTCCGGAAGAAATAAGTCATCCGTTTTATTTGCAATATAAAATGTATTCATTAACTATGATTCACTTTCTTTTTTTTCTGTTTTCTTTGTTTTTCTGGGTTTTCTTCCGGGCTTCTTTTTATCTGTGTCTTGATTTAAATTATCAGATGTTGATTCTATTTTTTCTTCTTTTATTTCTTTTTCATCAGAGTTTTTTTGAATTGTTTGAGATTTTTTTCTGCCTTTTGTACTTTTTGGGTTTTTTGCTTCTGTTTTGATTTCTTCAACAGATTTAATATCATCTGTCTTTTCATTAATAATTGTAGGAGTTTCCTCAAGTTTTTCTTCAACAATTATTTCTTTTTGTTCATTAGTTGATGAAATTTCAGATTGTTGTTGGTTAAATTTATTAAAATTGTTATTTTTTTTGTTTTGCTGAGAGTGTTCGTTATTATTATCATTTAACGGATTATTATTTGGGTTATTGAATACTCTGTTTTGTTTATAGTTAGGAGTTTTATTCTTAATTTGCTGAACAGGGACTTTAAGTTTTGCTGCTTTAGCTTTAATTTCTCCTTCAACAACAGGAGTAGAAAAAGTCAAATCATCAGCAATATAACCGTTACCTTGGCAGTGAGGACACTTTTTACTGAAAATTTCAGATAAACTTTGCCCTTGTCTGTGTCTTGTTAATTCAACAAGTCCTAAATCGGATAATTGTCCGACCTGCGGTTTTGCTTTATCTTTTTCAAGTGCTATTTCCAGTTCTTCCATAATTGCAAGTTTATCTTGTCTTGAGTTCATATCGATAAAGTCAACAATAACCATACCGCCGATGTTTCTTAAACGAAGCTGACGGGCTATTTCATGGACTGCTTCAAGATTGGTTTTTACAATAGTTTCATCCTGAGTATTAGAACTTACAAATTTGCCGCTGTTAACATCAATAACTGTCAGAGCTTCCGTTGTTTGAATAAATAAGTAGCCGCCGCTTGGAAGATTAACTTTTGTTTGAAGTGCAGCTTTTATTTCTTTTACTATACCTGAAGCAACAAGAAGTGTTTCAGAACCTTTATAGACGTTAACTGATATATTTCTATTCATATTCCAATTTTGAAGTATCTGCTGAGTTCTATGAACACCATAAGAAGTATCAAGTATTATTTCATCAACATCTTCACTGCAAGCTTCTCTCATAACCATATATAACAGGTCTTGATCTCTATGTAAAAGACTTGGAGCAGGTCTTGTTTCTGCCGCCGTAACAATAGTATTCCATTTATCAAGCAAAATTTCCAAATCTTCCTGAATATCAGCATCTGATTGTCCTTCGGCTTCTGTTCGGACTATAACTCCTATACCTACAGGTTTTGAAAGTGCAACTATTGATTTTAATCTTGCTCTTTCTTTTTGAGAAACAATTTTTTTAGATACGTTAATTCCTGTTTCTTGCGGCATTAAAACTAAAAAACGCCCAGGCAGACTTATTAAAGTGGAAACTCTCGGACCTTTATGTCCTACAGGTTCTTTAACAACCTGAACTATTAATTTTTGTTTTGGTGATAATTTTTCTTTTAATGTGCCTTTACCTATAGCGTCATTGGCATGTAAAAATCCCATTTTATCATAACCGACATTTACAAATGCCGCATCAATACTTGGTAATATGTTATCTACGGTAGCCAAATAAACATCATTCAAGAGCATATCTCCTCTATGAACGTAAAACTCACAAATTTTGCCGTCTTCTATGACTGCTGCTATATTATCTCTTTCTGCTACAACTATCGCTTTTGACATATTCTTTCCTTTTCTAAAATTTATAAACCTTTATAACTTATTCATATCCTTATCATAAAATTCTTGGCGAACTATCCTGAAATCAACATCTTGAATAAATTGTTTTATAACATCTTCAGGTTTTACAGAAGGAATCTCAACCGACTGTCCCGTTTTCAAAATCATATACAAGGTACTATCTTCCACCTTTACTGATTTAATTGAGGGTTTAATATTTATAAGTTTTTTTACACCTTTTTTGTTTATCTTCTCTATAAATATTTCATTACTTGAAGATATCTTGTCTTTAATATACAACAAATCCTGATTTTTTAAAATACCTTCTTTAAACGGAGTAAATGAATACATTGCCCATTGCGCAGTAATATCAATAGATTGGGTTGCTTTATCTATCCTTTTTGCACTTATGACTTTCATATTTTTTGTTAAGACATTATTTAATATATTTTTTAATTCATCTTCTGATAAATCATTATAAATTTCTATATCTATAAGTTCATTAAGTCCTTCTACAAATATAGGAAGTGCTATTCCGAGTGATATTTTAGGCGTTGGATTATAACCTTGAGAGAAGCATAAATCAAGCCCCGAGCGGTAGAGCGTTTTTATTATTGTATTTTGCCAATCAAGGTGAGAAATATATCTTAATTCATTTTCTTTTGTTATGGTAAGTCTGTATTTATAGGATGGTCTTTCTTCGTGCGGAATGTTTTCTTCTTTTTTTTCAAAAACAAAAGGTTTATCAATTATTTTATGAGTTTTTAAGTTCTTGCAAACTCCGCAATTTACGCAGTTAAATTCACAAGGAGTTATATTTTGAGCATTTAAAGCGTTATTATACTGTTCTTTCAGCCATTCTTTATCAAGCCCCGTGTCAATAATATCCCACGGAAGGTTCTCCTCTAAAGAATATGACCTTTGTGATTCCTTATCAATATCTATACCGCATTTAAGTGCGGTATCCAGCCACAATTGTCTGTCTATGTTCTCATCCCAGGTTGACAGATAAACACCTTTTTTATTGAGTTCATAAAGAAAATCATTATATCTTTCATCTCCTCTCGTAAAAGCGCACTCAAGTCTTGACACAAAACTGTTATGATAGTTGATTTTTAAACCTTTTATGGGTTTTGTCTGGTCAAGCAGATATTTTATTTTATCTTTTATTACTTCAAAAGAATCTTGGCTGCACCATTGAAACGGAGTGTGGGGTTTAGGTACAAATATGGAGACGGTTGAGGTAATATTTAACCCGTCTTTGAGTTCAAGTTCTTTTTTTATCAGTTTAGATTGATATCTGATTTTTTTAAACAGTTCAGCCATTTCCTCTAAATCTTGATAAGTTTCAGAGGGAAGCCCTATCATAAAATATAATTTAACGTGATTGGCACCGTTTTTATAACAATTAAGGATTGTATCAATAATTTGCTGTTCCGTCAGATTTTTATTAATAACATTTCTAAGCCTTTGGCTACCAGCCTCAGGTGCCAGTGTTACCGTTGTAGACCTTACACCTCTCACCAATTGCGAAAGTTTTTGGCTGTAACGGTCTATTCTTTGGCTGGGAAGTGAAACCGAAACTCTTTTTTTATTCATTTCATAAGATAAGCACTCAATAACGCTTTCAATGTTTGTGTAATCATTAGATGACAGCGACAATAAAGAATACTCATTATATCCCGTGAGATTTACCGATTTTTTAATGTTTTTAATAACTTCTTCAGCGCTTCTCTCTCTTATAGGAAGATTAACGTGACCTGCCTGACAGAACCTGCACATTCTGCCGCAGCCCCGTCTTATTTCTATTATTGTTCTGTCGTGAACGCCAGACGAATACGGCACGGGGCTTCTTGTTATATTGTCATTGCTTTTAAAATTATAAATTCTTTTTTTTGTTTTATTTTTTAATTCTGGGCAGTATATTCCTTCAATTTTAGCTAACTCTTTTATGATATCAATTCTGTTTAATCCGTTGTTTTTTAGTTCATAATACTTTTCTAAAAGTTCAATAATAAGTTCTTCGCCGTCACCTATCATAAATAAGTCAATAAAATTTTGAACGGGAACGGGATTAAAACAGCCGGGTCCTCCCGCAACAATTATAGGGTCTTTTTCTGTTCTTTCTTTCCTTAAAATTGGAATTTTAGACATTTTTATCATTTCGAGCATTGTAGGATAACATAATTCATACTGCAGCGAAAATCCTACAATATCAAACTCATTAACCGCTTTTTTTGATTCCAGAGCAGTTAAACATTCATCTTTATCTTCCAAAATTTTTTTATAGTCAAAATCTATTGCATAGACTCTGTCTGCCATAAACCTTTCATCAGAGTTAACAGTTTCATATAAAATCTTCTGCCCGAGATTACTTATTGCAATCTCATACTTATCAGGGAAAGCAAGCGCAAACCTTACAAGAGCGTCATCAAAATTTTTATTAAAGCTTAAATACTCGCCGCCCGTATATTGGTACGGCTTTTTTACCTTTAATAAATCACATTGCATCTCTTTAGAAATTGTATACATTTAAGCCAAATCTTCCGGAATATATCTTTCTATATCAATGATTTCTCCGTATAATCCATTATTTCTAAATACGTTAAAGAAATCAAGCAGAGATGAATATGGTACTTTATATTTATATAAAGCCACGCCTATACCGTTATTTTTCATAACGGTAATAATAAAATAACACTTTTTTGCATAATCTCTTAACGCTTCTTCCTTAAAATAATTGCCGTTTTCATCTTTTAAAATTTTTACATATTGAAAACCCTTAAAAAATCTTTGACGAATAGAATTGTCATCATCGGAAGATCTGTTAAAAAGATTTATAACTTTTTTATTATCTATTTCATCTGACATAGTTTTATTGAACAATAATTTTGTTTGGCGGGCAACAAATTAACAAATATTACACACAAAAATCCCGAAATTAAATTTCGGGATTTTTATATATCTGTTAAATCTATACTTCTTGAGTAGATTCTTCCTGATTTTCATCACCTTCAAATTGTGCCATATCTTCTTCATCAACGGCATATTCTTCTTGTTCTCTGATTTCATCAGCAATTTCATCAACAGTTTCATCATCCTCGGAATCTTCTTCTTTTTGTTCGTTTCTTTGGGGCTGAGGTTGAGATTCCATTTTTTCAGCCTGTGATTGGCTCTTAATATCTATTTTCCAGCCTGTTAATTTGTGAGCAAGTCTTACATTCTGACCGTCACGACCTATAGCTAAGCTCAATTGATCATCAGGTACTATAACAAATGCTTCTTTAGAATACTCATCATCTGCTAATATATCAACAGATAAAATTCTTGCAGGTGATAGTGCATTAACTATGTATTCAACAGGATCATCAGAATATCGTACAATATCAATTTTTTCGTTTTTAAGTTCACCGATAATTGTTTGAATACGGCTGCCTCTCGGTCCAATACAAGCACCAACAGAATCCACATCAGGGTCATTGCTTGTTACTGCTATTTTTGTTCTGTAGCCGGCTTCGCGTGAAATTGATTTGATTTCAACAATTCCGTCTTCAATTTCAGGAACTTCAAGTTCAAACAGTTCTCTTACTATTTCAGCGTGTGCGTGGGATACTATTACCTGAGGAAGTCTTGATGTCTCTTTTACATTAAGAACAAATACTCTTATCCTATTGCCTGGTTTATAATATTCACCGGGAATTTGTTCTTTTTGAGGCATTATAGCATCGGTTTTACCAATATTTACTATAACATTTCTGTTTTCAACTCTTTGAATAATACCTGTTGTAAGCGTACCTTTCTTTTCCATAAATTCATCAAGAACAAGTTTTCTTTCAGCTTCTCTTATTCTTTGAGTGATAACTTGTTTAGCGCTTTGGGCAGCAATACGTCCAAAATTCTCAGGTGTAACTTCTATTTTAACTTCATCTTCCAGTTCAACTTCATCATCAATTTCTTTTGCATCTTCTAAAGAAATTTCAACATCCGGATCTTCTACTTTATCAACAACAAGCTTTGTTCTAAATACACCGATTTCACCCGTTTGCTCATCTAAAATAGCTTCAACATTAGGAACCTCTTTTTGTTTTATATGTTTTTTGTATGCAGTAACCATTGCATCGCATAAAGATGCAATAATAACTTCTTTTGATATGCCTTTTTCCCTTTCGAGTTCTTCACAGGCTTCAAATAATGCTGTTCCAATCTTTATCATCGTCTATTCTCCTATATTTCATTTGAGTATAATTTCGCTGATATAATATTTTCTTTTTTGATTAATATTTCTTTTTTGTCTTTGTATGAATATATTGTAAGCCCTTCATTTTCATCAAAATCAACTATTTTGGCAACAAATTGCTTCTCTCGTGATTCATCAACTGCATTTTTTAATTTAAGGTTTATATCTTTACCTTTAAATATTAAATATTCTTTATCAGATTTAAGTTTTCTCTCCATTCCCGGGGAACTTACCTCTAAATAATATTTAAACGGAATAAGTTCTTCCAAAAAATCGGATAAGCTTCTTGAAACCTTTTCACAATCGTCAATGCCTACTTCTTTTTCCGTTGAGAACATAAATATTCTTAAAAACCATCTGTGATTTTCTTTCACTAATTCAACTTCAACAGGAATAAAACCGTATCTCATAAGTGTATTATCAATGACAGGTTCTATTTTCTCCATAATATCTCGTTTATTAACATATTCAAAAGGAGCATTTTTTTCAGTTTTATTGTATTTATCTTTTGTCAACTCTATCTCCTTTCTTAAAACCCTTATCTAAATAAAAAAGAAACGGATTACCGTTTCTCTAATCAACATAGTTTTATGATAGCATAATTAAAAAAAATTTAAAGTAAAGATTTATTGCAATTTTTAATAAATTTTGATTATAATTATAAGTATATGAAATCAGTAAAAGAAGTAGCAACAGAATCAAAAATATTAGAAAAACTAGAGGCGTTTCCAACTTGTAAACGACTGGCACAAGAACTCTTTCAAAGTGAAGAGCTTCAGGAAATGCAGGATTATGCCAATAATGTATCAATAAAAAGATTAGGATATAATGACCACGGACCTGTTCATATGAGACAGGTTGCAATAAACGCTATAAAAATGCTTAAAATCCTTCATGAATCCAGTATAAAAACTTCTTTAGAAGAAGAGGAAATCGGTACGTTTGAAGATAGTATGTGTGCTGTTGTTATGGCAGCTTTAATGCACGATTTGGGTATGATGATAGGCAGACAAGGACATGAAGATATGTCTGTTATTCTTGCTGTTCCATTAATTGATAAAGTTTTAAATTCAATATTTCCTAATGATGTTCATAGACGTGTTATTATAAAATCAGTGGCAATTGAAGCGATTGTTGGACATATGTCTTCTAGAAAAATTCACTCTGTTGAAGCGGGAATAATTTTAATAGCTGACGGCTGCGATATGACTAAGGGTAGAGCAAGAATTCCTTTATCGATTAATCATGCACCAAGAGTTGGAGATATTCATAAATATTCTGCTAACGCTATTACAAGAGTTGGTATTCACCATGGAGAGAAAAAACCGATAAAAATTGATATAGAAATGTCCGCCGATGTCGGTTTCTTCCAGATAGAAGAAGTTTTATTGACAAAAGTTGAATCAAGTCCTGCTAAAAAATTTATCGAACTTTTTGCGGGTGTTACAGGTCAGGATAAAAAGTGTTATTTATAAGCAGCTGGGGATATTATGAAAAAATTTTGTCTGTTTATTTTATTATGTAATTTTTTTATGATTAATACTGTTTTTGCTAATGATACAGTTAATCAAGATGAAAAAACTTATTCTTCTTATGAACTTCCTGAAAATGAAACGTCTTTAAAACAATTAGACAGTGCTATGCGCCCTGAAATGGTCGGGAAAAGATGGGTGTATGATTATGAAAGTAAAGATAGTACAACCAAAACTGAATCAAATGATTTAAAATCAAATATTAAAGATTTTTCAAACGCTCTTGAATAAAGAAAAGTCTATCAAATTTTCCATAATCACAGTAAGTTCATTATATCTTGCTTTGTTGTGGATATAGTTATATCCCAGAACTACTTCTAAGGATGTTGCAGATGAATGCAGAGTTCTGTTAATTCTTCTTGCGGATGATGTCGGGATATTTCTTGCTCTGCGTGCAAGTTCCAGTTCTGATTCAGTTAAAAACGGAGTTATTTTTTCCAAAAGTTCTGTTTGAAACCCCGCATTTACAAAATATACTGTATATTTGTGTAGTTTTTTAAGATTTGATGTCATTAATATGGTATGCTCTCTGATAAATACTTCATAGACAGCATCTCCTATATGTGCGTAATTTTTTATATTAAGTTCGTGCATAACAAACTTAATTATAGTATAAATTTTAATTATTTTTTATAAATACAAGTTTCAATTTGTTTTATTAATTTTTCAATATCAGAGTCTGAAAATAACTTAGAATCAGTATTCCTTATAGTATCTTTTGCTATTTTAATCACCTCATTAAAAGTATATTTAGGATAATTTCTTGAACCCCAGGCGGTAAGTATTTTCCCACTCCCATCTTTGTTAATATAATATATCTTTTTTGCATCTAACCAGCCTATTTCCTCTGATGACAATATCAAAGCTCCGCTATGAGGGTCAATTTCTCCATGTAATTCATATTTTTTCTGTGTTTCCGGTTTAATATTATTAGTAGTTTGCATGTTTAATCTTTTTATTATTTCTGTGTTTTGAATGTTCATTTTACATTCCTTTTTTAGTTAAGTTATTATACCCTAAAAGTTCACCGATTTTAGCAACGGTTTTAGGAAAATATCTGACAAGATATTCACTTCTTGTTTTAATTCTGCTTGAATTATTTCCATAAGTTGTCATAAGCATATTAGTTTCCGCAACAAATTCTGATAAACCGTTATTATAAGTACCTCCACCTGTTTGAGAAAAATATTCAATTAATTCTTGAGCTAATTCGGGATATTTCAATTTGAATGCCTCCATTTCTTCATTATAGACATCAATAAGTTCTTTATTTCCACTCACAAATCCGGATGTAGATGGTGTATTATTTTTAAAATCAATACCATGTCCCATTTCATGTGATAGAATTGAAAGGTTTAACCCTGTTCTTACATAATTAGCAGAAATACAACTATCTAAATTGTCTACAAGAGTTATTGTAGAACAATTTGAAAGATTAATTAATTGATCAGCAGGCAGGTTTTTTACAAATTCAAAGAATGCCTTTTGCATTGTTTCTTCATTACCAAAATTATCTTTTTGAAAACTGTCATAAGGGTTATAAGCTGAAAGTTTGCTTTTAAAATCAATTGTTATAGGAGAACCATCTTCTTGTGTTATAGTTACAATCATATTATCTTCATCAAATGAAGCGGTGTATTTTTTACCGTTTATTATGGTAGTTGTTGTCCCATCCGAGTTTATACTCCAGCTTCTTTCAAGTGAAAGCAGATGTTCACCTTCTGAATCCGTTATATCATATTTATACTCAGAAGATGTTACTTTACCTGTTTCATCAACTTCTTGTGTATAATTTCTGTTGACATTAGAATTTTCATATTCATAATTTTCCTTATATTGAGTTGCTCCATTTGATGATGAAACGGAAGAAAGAATTTTCCCGCCTTGAATTGTACCGTTTTTTATAGCTTCAATTACATCCATATTTTCAGGATAATTACTTAAATCATATCTTATTGTTTCATAAGCCCCTTCAAGAGTATCTGATGCTTTTGTATATATAATATAACTTGGTTCACCGTTTTCATTATTAACAATTTCAATTTGTGAAGAAATATCGTTGCCATCATTGATTTTATTTAGAATAATGGTTCTATCTTGACCGTAATACCAAGTTTCTGTTTTATCACCTTCTATTTCAGCAGTACTTTTTATGAATGTTCCATCTTCATTAAGTACAACAGTTTTTAAAACTTGAACATCATTACCTGTTAAAGAATTTTTTAAATCAACATTCTTTTTTGCCACAAGCTTAACTCCTGCATTATTTTGCAGTTTTTGACAGCTAACTATATATCCTTCACTATCTCCAAGTTCATCTAAGAATGAATCATAATCAAACGTGTCTTGATATAATAATCCGTCTGAATAGCTCATACCTAAATTATTTAATATTGTTAGGTTTTTATTGTAATTTAAAATATTTTTCCAATCTATATCAGATACAATATCTGTAGCCAGCCCTTTTTTGCTAATTGCTTCAGCTATATCTGTAATTATCTCTATTTCTTGTTCATTATATCCTGCCTTTTGTAAAATACGCTTAAAACAATCAGGGGAATCTGAACTATAAGCTGATGTAAATGCCATTGTGCCAAGAAAACATCCTGTATTTTCTTCTAAATTTTCATCTGTTACTATACCGCACTTTTTTAATTGTGCAAGAACATAAGCCCTTCCTGCATATTGATGATTACTCATTCCTGTAAAACTTGTATAAATACTAGGATCAATGTATTCACCGGCTTCTATAATATCTAATACTGCTTGTTGTGAAAAATTAATACCGAAATTTTGCAATCTGCTGCATGCGGTATTTATTGCTTTTGAGAAATCTGTACATAATTTATTTATATTATGTTCTTGAGATAACCATTCAAAATCCTCACTTTTTTCGAATATTTTTAAAACAGCAGATTCAAGTTCTTCATTTGACATTATTGAAGAAGAAATTTGAGCAGAGTTATTCTGAAAAGTCACATTTTGAGTGCCAGCTGTTTGAGAAGATGTAATGCCAGCGGTAATTATATTAGCTGAGGAGATAATAGCTCCTTGAGTTTGAGCCTGAACATTTGCCATTTGAGCTTGCTGTAAAGCTATAGAGGAATTTTGTACTTGACTTAAATCATTTTGAGCAGGAACAAGTGTACTTTCTTGAGGAGATAGAGTAGCGGAATCTAATTTAGGATTTAAGAAGATATTGCCGT
>CANQCO010000048.1 GCA_947589705.1 Candidatus Gastranaerophilales bacterium | reverse complement strand
CCGTAAAATTATCAACAGGAGAACCCGGCGGTCATAACTTTTTAAAACCTTCTTTAATAAAAGACCTTGTTAACAAAGTCAACGGTACTATTGTTGAATGCTGTACCGCATATGAAGGTAAAAGAATGGATCCTAAAGAACATTGGAAGGTGATGGAAGACCACGGATTTAAAGCAATTGCGTCTTGTGATATTATGGATGAAACAAATGATATACCTCTTATAGTAAATAACGGATTTCATTTAAAAGAAAATTATGTTGGAGAACACTTAAAAAACTATTCGTCAATACTTGTTTTATCACATTTTAAAGGTCATCTGATGGCAGGTTTTGGCGGAGCACTCAAAAATATCAGTATAGGAATAGCTTCGACAGCAGGAAAAACAAACATTCATACCGCTTCTGTCACAACCGAAGCATCTAAATTATTTGATAATTTACCAAAACAAGATGACTTCTTAGAGTCGATGGCAGACGCAAGTAAATCGGTTATCGAGTTTATGGGTAAAGAAAATATGGTTTATATTAACATCGCAAACAGATTATCCGTTGATTGTGACTGTGACTCACATCCTGCCGAGCCCGAAATGGATGACATCGGAATTTTTGCTTCTTTAGACCCGGTTGCCATTGATCAAGCCTGCTATGACGCAGTAATAAATTCTCCCGATGAAGGGAAAAAAGCTTTGATTGAAAGAATGAATTCAAGACACGGTATACATACTGTTGAAGCAGCATACAAGCTCGGACTCGGAAACAGAGATTACGAAATTATTTCTATCGATTAATCGGTTACAAAATTTAATAAAAATAATTATTCAGTAATTTTTTTCTTGGAATTTTACTTTTTAAATATATGTTAGTAAGTAAGATTCCACATAATTATAATATTAATTTTTGTGTAAAACCTTCATTTAACGGTTTGTTAAATAAACCTGCATCTAATGATAACATTGAAATCAAATCAAAAAATTCTGTAGAAACTCAAAATATTGACCCTATTATAAAATCATATATTAATAATTCATATTATCTTTCAATGTATCAAAAAGAGTCAGAAGAAGATGTATATAAAAATGTATATACAAAAGAAAGATTTAATGCGTTAGATAATTTAGATATTGACGAATTAAAAAGTATTGAATCACTTTGCCAAGAAATAGAAGAAATAAATAATGAATCGGAAAATAAATACAGATTACCTACAGCTGTAAAATGTATGGTAGATTTACACAGTTTCAGTTCCGAATCATACGACTACATAAAACAAAATCCGTATTTATTGGAAAAGTATATAAAAAATAAGTTAATAAACAGTTATTTTTGCTTGCCTAATATGACTCCGGTCACTTTAAGAGAAATAGAAAAAGGATTAACAAATTCTCTAATTCAGGATTATATTTCTGATAGTGACAATTTCATTAAATATCCTGAAAAAGTACAAAAGCTTAACGAATTCTTAGCACAAAATAAAACTGAAGGAATAATGATTGTACAAAGAGCAGAACGTGAAACAGGCATGTTTAATGACATTCCGATAAAAGACAAAGCTTTGTGTATTAAAATTAAGTTAACTAATGTGGCACGTCAATTTCAAACAAGGAAAGCAACTTTTTCAGGATTTGAAAAAAGTTACATATCGGCGAATTTCGAAGGTGATTTAACTATTTATGAATATATTAAAAATAAAGAAAATTTATCATTAGCAGATGCTATGTTAATGATGCCATATTTGGATAAAAAGTTACAGAGTCAAATTTTAGAACTTATAAAAGGTGCTAAAGTTTCTGATAATAGATTTAAATCAACAACACTATCAACTAAATTTCCATACATGTGGTTAAGTTCAATTTGCAATCCTAATCCTCAAGCTAAAATAATTAATACTATTACCCTGCCTAAAGGAGTTGAAGGAAGATATATTGAGAAATTAGACAGTTGTTCATCCGGCAACGGACAATGTGAATTTTTAATTAATAATATTAATAAAGAAATAACGGTAACTGATGTATATTATGATTCTGAAAGAAATATCTTTCATATTAAATCTGATTTAAAAGTATAAAGAGACACTTAGTTTGATTATTTCGGCAAGATGATTTCAAATTTTTTTAATAATTTCAATATAAGTTAATAGAGGCATTTGAAATTAATATTAACATTTTAAGTATGCGCTGACAGCGTGTGTTTACAATAGGTACTATATATTTAATTTCTTCTCCTTTTTGTGTCAAAATCGTTATACTTTAATCAAAATTTATGACACGCAGTAGTTAATTAAATAATTTATCCAGTTATAATGCACAATTTAACTATGTATACTTTATATATCAAGCTTTTGCAGATTTATTAAAATATTTTGCCCCATAGAAGCTTTTTATCCTTTTAAGGTATATTATTGGGGTAGTAAATGCATCATTATCTTTATTTGCATTCTTCAATACCAATATCTTTTAAGTATTGAAATGTCCCATCATAAAACTCTGGTTTGCGAGTATCATCTTCCCAAAAACCATTTTGATTTTTATGCGTATTTCCTTTTGGTACACAAATAATCATTCCTTCTCTTCCCCGAGTAAGTAAAACACGATAAGCATTTAGCATATATTTCTTTTTTTCAGAATCCAGTATATTTTTCCAATATGTTGTTTTGCCATAATTAAACTTATAATATTCCCAGGTATTGCTTCTATATCTCATATCGGCATCCCACAATACACAAGTATAATCAAGTTCTAAGCCTTGAACTTGAATTTCTGTAGCTGCATCTTCTAAATAATTTGATGATCTTGTATCAGTATTATCTTTAAGAAACCAATTAACAACATTTGAATCGCCCGATGGTAATAAACATATAGGTAATGGTTTAACCCTTGCAGCTTCTTTTGTTGTTAGAACTCCAATACGTTCTATTCCCCTTGCTTTGTTACG
The DNA here is from genome assembly GCA_947589705.1 of Candidatus Gastranaerophilales bacterium. Lineage (GTDB taxonomy): Bacteria > Cyanobacteriota > Vampirovibrionia > Gastranaerophilales > Gastranaerophilaceae > Avigastranaerophilus. The sequence goes on along the minus strand of CANQCO010000048.1, from coordinate 14,228 downwards.
GAGCCATCTTTTAGCTATCTCGAGATCTCTTGTTAACATAATTGGATAATTATCTTTAATTTCACAATATAACTTCCTTGCATTTTCTTTATCAAAAGTTAATAGTGCATGTACAAATGAGGATAGTTTTTCAGCCCTATATGATCTTAAATCAACGCTCAAATGAAGATCACTTGAATAAGTAACTTTTTTGTTGTTTTTCAATAGTTTATTAACTTTTCCCTCTGCATATTCTGTCTCTTTTAAATTAGGAGAAATATGAATTTCCCAGCAGGAAAACATTTCATTAATAGCATTAATCCATTCAGATATACCTGCTTCACCAGTATTGATTTCCTGACCACCACCAACTAGACATACTATTGTTGCCCAGTCTTCTCTTTGATCCATTGACCAAATTAAAAAGGCAGCCTCTGATAATGGAAAGTTTGGAACTTTTAGCTTGTTGCCGTATGTACCACCTCTTTTGAGATAATTTGCGAGTCTTTTTTGAGTCCAAGTTCTTTGCGCTTCGTCAAAGATGGCAATGTGTTCAACTTCGCTATATCCTGATTCGTCCATTTTTTCTGCTTTATTTGGATCTATTTCAAGAATTCCATTTTCAACTGGATTTTTAATTTTTGCTAACATATTATCTCTGTATCTATGTATTATTTGAATATATTTGCTTACTTCGCAGCGGGATTTTTCAATGCTTTTTTTCTCGTTTTTTTCTTTATATTTTTGGTAATTATCTTGCGCAAGTGCTTCTGTTAATACAGCAACGAGCGGGCCATTACCTGAAAGATAAACAGCACCTTCATCTTTTGCTTGTTTATTTGAATCTCGATTTGTGTTTTTTACTGCAATTTGAAGACCAACCAAGGTCTTTCCTGCACCAGGTACGCCTGTAACAAAACAAATACTTTTTTTCTTGTTCTTTTTGCTATCATCTATTACATCTTGAATATATTTAATTGTTTTGTCTATTGAAACTTTATCTGCCTCATGTCTTGTAATATTTTCAACAGTATTGGTTTCAAATAATATTTTGGCCGCTTCAATTATTGTAGGAGTTGGAGAGTAAGGACTATTAATCCAATTGCTATTAACAGGTTGTTCATCTGGAAATCTAATTAATACGGAATCAATTAAATTCGATAGGTTATCCTCTCCTGTTACTAATGGATTTACAACTTTATCATCATACATTTTTATTTCATCGAAAGTTGAGCAATTTTTATTTTTCGTCGGAACAAGGATAGGAACAATTACTTTATCCTGACTATATTTGTGAAAATTTTTTAAATCAAGAGCATAAGAATGAACTTGATCAATATCGGCTTTACTTTTTTGTTCTTTTCCAACTTTAAACTCAATACAAAAAATAATGCCTTTAAAGAGTAGCGCCACATCTATTCGTTTGCCAAGTCGAGGTATATTATATTCAAATATAATTTGCCCGTCTTGCTCTTTGTATTTTTTTAAAGTTTTTTTCATTATTTCAATTTCAGCTATCCATGCATCTCTTGTTGTAGTTAGCTCGTTACCATGGTAGTTATAGCTAAGTTTTTTATATATGGAATCTGAATCCATTTGTTCAAAATTTGAAAAACTATCACAAAAAAGACAACGTGTAGAGCTATTCATAAGCACAATATCCTCCAATATTTAAACATATTATAGCGAAGAAACAATCAACAAACAATTTCATTTAACTATACATTGATTACTAAAAAATAGATTTTTTACAATAATTTAATTTGATTTTAAAAAAATTAAATACGTTCAATGTCATTTGAGATTAAATTTCTATATCCCTAAAGAACATCATTTCTGCCACATTATTAATATATTTGTTAATCGAAAAAATATAAGGTATGAAACAGAAAGAAATCGTTGAATTTTTAAAAGACTGGAATGAAAAACACCCGGATAAAAAATCAAGTTATTCTGCTTTATGTAAATCAAGAATTAAATATGAACAATTTGGTGAAGATGCGCTTTTATTCAAAAAAGGGGTTAAAGAAGATAATATCTATCCGCAACGTCTATAGAATTGTCATACAATACCCGGGCAATATAGTCTTCAGCATATTGGTAATAGTGAGATATAGCGATATCTCCGGAATATCCGGTCAACCGCACAGTGTCGCAATTTTTTCGGGAATAAATCCTAATTGAGACAGAATTTTCATTTTTGCACTCCGTATATCCTTTTTTGTGCCTTAAAGCTGCAAGTCTTAAAGAATACTTGTATTTTATTATATAAATTTTAAAAATCAAAAATAATCACGCTTTTCAGGCTATTGCGGCTATGTAATAATTTATCCGTTTTACGGCTTTTTACATATTAAAAAATATTAAAATACAAATCGTACCTGATGTATATTGGGATATCGAAAATAAATATATTAACTTCCCTATTTAGTCCGTAGTTTTTTTAAAGCCTGTATATGCCGGATTAATTTGCTTTGCAATTAAATATTTGCGTGAATTCTACTGAATCTGGGTCCCAAATTACGGTATACGGAACATGTGAATTCACTGTACCCGTTTGTACTCCGGCGTATCCCATATCTTTAAACCTGTCAACTATTACATTTTTTATTACATCCCTATCAAGTCCTGTAATATAATTTTCGCTATTTTGCAGCCCGCAAACAGCTGACTCTATTTTTGAAGTCACTCCGCCACTTAATTTTGCGAATTTGGAATTATTCTTTAATTTCATACTAATACAAGTCCCATCGCCGTATCCGTAAGAGGGCCCCGGTTTTTCTGTAACGGTGTATATGCCTTTACCGGACTCATAATGTTCCCCTTTTGATAAATCGAAACCTTCTTGCATTATTGCTTCTGCTGCATTTTTTGTTGTTCCGTGATAAAAAGTGGTTTCCGGAGTTATTTCTACACTATCTATATTATTAAACACAAAATCATATAAATTATCTACACCATATTTAGCATATTTGGGGTCTTTGAATTTTGTTGCTTTTAATTTGCCAATAATATAGTTGTTGAACTCTTCTTTAGTAATTCCGTTTTTTTCTAAAAGCGTCATAAGTGTATCCTGGTCACAATGGCCGTATTTTTCTAAGATATCTTCACGTAAATTTTTAAATTTCTTTTCTTCTAAGTGGACAGAAACTTCTGTTTTCTCGGAGATTGATTTAGTATTTTTCAGTTTTGAATTAACTTGTTCGGAAGCTTTTTTAGGCTCTTGAACATTTTGCTGCTTTAATAAGTTTTCCTCCGGTGTCGTCTTTGCGGTTTCTTTTGCTATATTTGGTTTCGTTTCCGAGATATCGTTCGCCGTTTTATTAGCAGCAGGTGTTTCCTTAGCCGTTTGAGGTATTTGTTTTTCTGTCGCAGGCTCTATATTCGCTGATTTTGTTCTTGGTTGCGCGGTTTCTTTTGCCATATTTGGCTTTGTTTTCGGAACATCGTTCACTGTTTTATTAACGACAGGCGTTTCCTTAGCCGTTTGAGGTATTTGTTTTTCTGTCGCAGGCGCTATGTCCGCTGATTCCGTTTTTGGCTTCGCAGTTTCTTTTACAACGCTCGAAGTGTTTTGCCGTTTATTTTGTGTATCAGCAACTGCGACTTTATTTGATGAAACTTCTTTAGGTGTATCTTTTAAGGATTCCTTTGAGGAAGGTTTTATTTGATGTTTTGATTCTCCTGAAGAATTTATGTCTTTGCCTAATTCTGAATTTTTTGGATGTTTAGTTTTTCTATTTAAGCTAAATGAATTTGAAATGTTGTTTAAAGCCTGACCCGATTTAATCGAATCTATAGAATTTTTGAAATTCTTTCCTAAAGACTTAAAGCATTCGATAGTAGCTTTAAAGGCATTTGTATTATCAGTATTAATTTTAGCTGCTTGCAGTGATTTCTTAGCGCCCAGTATAGAGCCTCCGATTATGCCTGCACCTGTTCCCATTCCCTGCCAAGCTGCTTTGGCTTCATCATCCGTTTTTGCTTGTGATGCCTTATATGCATTTATTCCAAGCTGGACACCGCCTGTTGTTACTCCTGCCACAATTAATATGGGGGCGGCAGCACCGCCTGTTGCTGCTATTAATAACGCACATCCTGCAGCTGAAATAGCGGCAATAGCCATATTTTTAGGCGATTTTATTATTTCCGTCACCGGCTTTATTATACCTTTTGCAAAATTTACTAATTTATCTTTTAATGAAATTTTTCCGTCATCGGCAGAATAATCATTTTTTATATATTCATCAGGTTTATTAGCTATTTGTACCTGTTTATTTCTATATTTACTCGGTGAATTTATATAATTCGCTTTAGTATCTGAAACATTAAAATCACTAAAAATGTTGTTTTGAATATTCATTTGTTCCCTCTTTTTAATTTAATAAATTAATAAAAACAAATGTTTTCAAAAAATTAACAAAATTAATAAGTTTTATTAAAAGCAATAATTTTGTGTGCTTCCGGTATCGATTTTGCCATAACTTAGTGTTAATTTTTTGCTAATTTTCAAATTGAACATTTCCGAAGTAATCAAACTAAGCGTATGTAAAGTAACATGAGGTTACAGAAAAAGTAACACAAATTTCCAGAAAAATAGAACGTATTAATTGTATTAAAATGTAATTAATTAGATTTTTTCGTTACTTCAATAAATGCAGCACCAATAACTCCTATTAGCAATGCATGTAAGCCTATTCCCATAATAGCGGTAAAAGCTCCAATAAATTTACCCACTGTAGTTATTGGATAAGTGTCACCCTAGCCAACGCTTGTAAATGTTACAACAGACCACCAAAAAGAAGATGGTATGCTAGTAAAGCTAGGGTTTCCTGTTTGGTTTTCTGCATAATAAATTGCTATTGATGCAATTGTTAACCCTACAAAAAATATAGCAACAGTTACAATTATTTCATCTTTTTTATTTATAAAAGAATTTTTTATTTTTTCCAAGGCTGTTGTATATCTTGCCAATTTTGCAATTCGTAATAGTCTTACAACTCTTAAAATTCTTAAAAATACAGTATTCACTGTAATAAATGATAAATAGTAAGGGAATACTGCAAGAAAATCAACAATCATCATTGGTTTAAATATTTCTTTTAACTTATAAACAGATATTACCCTCAAAAAATATTCAATAGTAAATATAACTATTGATGCCAATTCAAATGTTTCAATATAACCTTTAAATGTATTATAGAAATTCGCATCTGTTTGGAAAATAAATACAATAAAGTTTAATAATATTAAACCTATTAAAAAATTGTCTACATAAGTCTTTTCTAAAAATTTTCTTATTTTTTCTTTCATTTTTTTATTCCGTAATTTCACTAGAACTTGACACAAGCATCCTATTCCCGCTTAGACTGTTGATATAATCAACCAACTTATCTAATTGTTTTTGAGGATTTTTAAACCAATCAGTTGACCATATTCGATATATTTTCCAACCGAGTTTTTCCAATACTTCTTGTCTTAATCTATCACGATCACGAGCAGTTGCACAAGAATGGTATGCTGCTCCATCACACTCTATACCCAATAAAAATTGTCCCGGATTATCTTTATCTCTGATTGCCAAATCAATTTTATAACCTGAACAACCAACTTGCGTTTTTACAGAATAACCTTTGCTCCTTAATGCTTTACATACCGCTTCTTCAAAAGGAGAGTCAAAGCAATCATCATATCCTGCTTCCGTTGTTTGTTTCAGTGCGGCTTCTCCTTTTTCTGCGAAATCTAAATACCATTGAAGTAACTGAACACCTCTGCTATTTGATTTATTCATATTAAAGTCAACGGCTTTTATACCGCTAAATACTTCAACCATATACCTAGCTCTGGTAATTAATACGTTTAACCTTCTTTCCCCACCGTCTTTGTTAATAGGACCAAAGTTCATAGGAAGAACACCGTTTTGGTTTTTAAAGTAACCTACACTAATCATTATTACATCACGTTCATCACCTTGTATAGATTCCAAATTTTTAACAAAGAAATATTCCGGATTACTATTATTGAAAAAATCTTCGCAAGATGGATCTTCTTCTCTTAATTTTTCTATTTCAGATTCTATTAAACCTTTTTGTTTAATATTTAAAGTTGCAACACCCAAAGACATATCAGGGTGTTTTTTAGCGTGTTGCATAACCGCACGAGCTACAATTTGAGCTTCTTCTAATCGTTTATTTTCTTTAGTAGTATCTGATGGTTGATGATATAAGAATTTTATACCTAGAGTTTCACTATCTTCTACACAACTAGGAAAAGTGTATAATTCCTGATATAGGTGTTTGTTAGAGAAGGCAATTAAAAATTCATGTTTACTTCTATAATGCCATTTAAGCATGCATTGTGGAAACCCGGATGTAGTACATTCATCTAAAATACTATTTAAATCAGTTCTTTCATACTCATCAATTTTATCTTCGTCTTCATCTTCCATTTCATCTTCTTCTACAACTGTTTTAAAGAATGAAGTAGGAGGTAATTGTTTTGTATCTCCTGCGACAACCAACTTATCTCCTCGAATTACGGAGCCAATACAATCCTCTGTTGTTAATTGACTCGCTTCGTCAAAAATAACTACATCAAAGTGAAACACTTCAGGATCTAATAGTTGAGCAACTGTTGAAGGACTCATCATTAAACAAGGCTTTAATGATAAGAAAAGATTAGGAATACTACGAATTATTTGTCTTAATGATTTTCTCATTCTTTGCAGTTTGCCTTGTCTTTTTAATTCGGTTGTTTCCTTTGAATATTCGTCTTTTGCCAACATTACATTTGAAGATAATATTGTCAATAATCTTTCTTTTGCTGAATCTATTTGATTTTTATCAAGGGATTTAAATTCTTTTACTAAATCATCTTGATCTAAAGAATTGAAATCTTTTAAAACATTATTATTTTTAAAGACATATCCATTTAACCAAACACGTAAGAATTGAGTTTCTATAGCAGTATCATAATCATCTAATGCAATACTGTTCTCTGTACATTTATCCCAGAATTCTTTTAATTTTGCATTTTCAATTGCATCAACAGATTGTAAATACTTAAACCAAATGGTTAGGTCATCTGACTTTTCTGATATATTTATAAATTTATTTCTTAATTGTTGAAATTCAATATTACTATAATCTGTCGAAAAAGCTTTTAGACAATCGAATTGTAATATCTTTGAAATTGAGTCAAAATCATTTTTTACATCAATTTGTAATTTATTGATTTCAGCAACAAGCTGTTTTGTTTTTTCATAGTCAATACATTGAGAATCAATTTTATCTAGGATATTTCTTGTGAAATATTTACCCGAGTTTACAAGTTCTTTAAATTTTAGTAAATAATTACTTTTCGCTTGTATAACAGACTCATCGGGTTCTTTTTTGTTCCAGAATTTATCATATAATTTGGTTGCGATATTATTACATTCTTCTAACTTGCTAATTGATAAATTTAGTTCTTTTAGATTTTGAAAATCATTAACAAGTTCATCTAAATTTGGTCTATATGTGCTACTTAAATATTGCCTTACATACTTACAGTCTTTATAAAATTTATAGGATATTCTCGAAAAGAATTTGTCTCTATATAAACCAAATTTAAAAATCAAATTATCTAGATCTTCGTTTAAAATACCCAAATTATATTTATCTTTAATCCTGTTGTTGAATAAATTAAATTGCTTCACATTATCACAAACAGTTTTAATATCATTTGCCAATTTTGTATCATCATAGGCAATAGTCGCAGCTGTTGCAGGAATATTTAATATAATATCTGCTATATCAAGCAATGTTTTTATTTCAGACGGTTTTGATATTTGTTTTAATAAAATTTCAGTTGATAAATTTTTTATACAGTTGTCAATATTATCAATGTTTTTTACAAAAGAGTCTATTTTATCTTTTAATTGACTTTTTTCTTCATATTCTAATTCTCTTATTTCTGCACCATACCAAGCAAAGTCTTTTGGATTTCCTAATTTTTTAAGGACTTCTTTTGCATTCGTAAATAATTCTTTATTTAAAAATAATTGTTCATTAGTCCATTTATCATAATCGTCAAAAATATATCTTAAATCTGGGATTTGATTATTATTCAGAACAATCCCCAAAGCTTTAAAAGGAGAGTATTGTAGTGTACCAATCGGATTATGCAATTCTTTTGAATATGTTCTCAAATTTTTAATATCATCAGATAATTTAGATAAACTCCCCGCATCATAGGTTCCTAAGAAATTGTATTCAAGAGTATTAATCAATTCATCGACAACCCTTTTCTTATTTGTCTTATTACTATGTAATTCAAGGCAATATGGAGCAAGTCCATTCATATCTAAACGGCTTTTAACTACATCTAATGCTGCGATTTTTTGACTTACAAATAAAACCTTTTTATTTTGCGATAACAATTCAGCAATAATATTTGCAATAGTTTGACTTTTACCTGTCCCCGGAGGTCCCTCAATTACTAAATTATTACCCGATTTAACAACTTGTATCGCTTGTTGTTGAGAAGAATCGGCATCCAATATTTGATAAGTTGCTTGAGGTTGAACTCTCTTGTCTAATTCGGACAATGGACATATACTATCTGTTGAAACTTGTTTTTCATCATTTAAACCACAAATGGTTCCAACCAGTTTACTGCTCTTAATTAACCCTTGATATTCATCAAGGTCTTTATACATTACAAATTTTGCAAAAGAAAACAATCCAATATAAATGTTATTCAAGAGTTTCCAACGGGATTTATCTTTTATTTTTTCTTGGACTTTTGCAAATACTTCGACGGGATTTATTCCATCTTCATCAAAGACTATATCTTCCAGATTTATGCCAAAATCTCTTTTTAGCTTTAGTGTTAATGCCGGATTTAAAATCACAGAATCCTCGTTATATTTTATGGTGTATGGTTGTCCAACACTTTTTCTTTTAATTTCGACAGGAACCAGTATTACTGGAGCTTCCATCTTTTCATCACTATTATCTGCTTCGTACCAAATAACACTTCCTAAAGCCAAAAATAATACATTATATCCAAGATCATCATTTGTAGATCTTGCGGTAGTACTTATTTTGTTCAATGTCTTATTTAAATCTTGTAAGGAAAGCTTTGTTTGTAAATATTTATCAACATGTTTTTTATCAAGATTTTCTACTTCATATTCTTTAAATTCTTGTGCTTTAAATTCTATTCCCTCGTTTAATTCCTCTAATGATTTTTTCTCTTCATCTGGGATATCTTCTTCATTAACATTAACGGGTAAAAACTCCATTGTTTGCATATTTTGTACTAATGATCTATATACTTCAGGTGGTTGTTCATCGATTATACGTAATGTCGAGTATTTAGCAGTTTTAAAACTCAATAATCTATTTCTTTTTGATAAATCAATTAGTTTTTCTTTCCATTTGTATATTCTTTTATCAATGCTTTTTTCGATTTTTAGGTCTTCTTCTGTTTTTACAGTTTCTACAATTTCTGTATTTTTAGTAGATCCATTTTCATTATCACACACTTCTTCAGTGGTCTGTTTTTCAATAATTTCTTCTGTCTCAACTTTAGTTCCACAATATTCACAGAATTTTGAGTCGTCACTTATTTCCCTTTTACAAAATACACATTTCATTTTTAGTTACTCCATTATTGTTTTGTACCGCAATACTTACAAAAATTTGCGTCAGTAGAAATTTCTTTGCTACAGTTTATACATTTTCTTGTTCTATTCACATTCATGCTTTTTAAAGATTCATAAATTTGTCTTGCTTGCATAGTTTTGGATTTGCTTGAAACAAGAATAGACAAATTTAATCCGTCATGATTTTTAATGTCAATAGTTCCGTATAGGCATCTTGGGAATTGTGGGTTATATTTGTATCTTCGATCAGGTCCCCCTTTTTTATTGACATATTGATATGTATATTCAACAACTTCACTATCAGAAGGCGCTCCTTGTTGTTCAACAAAAAACGTTTCGTTAAAATCAAAAGATAATTCCTGAAAATTAAGACCAATTGTTCTTTTTTTATCATGTACAAGTACTTTATTCGGTAAAAAAAAAAACTCTTTACCTTTTATAGACAAGCAATTACATTTTATATTTGTTTTTAGATAATAAGGAATTTTTTCTTTTATTGAGATCGGCAATCTCTCGACACAACTATCAACTCCGGCATTGTTTTTGACATCATAATTTTTATATTCTGTTTCAATAAGCCAGATTCTTTTAGATGTAGCAATTGTATTAAAAAAGTTATTTATTGTTTCATAAAATTTTTTATTTTCATCATCAAAATCATATTCAACTGTAATTAACATTTTGCTATTTCGGTAAATTAAATAAATTCCTAAAGTAATTATCCCAATAATAAAAAATATTGGATTCGCTAATATTAATAATAATATTATAGATAACAGTATTATTGTTATTTTGATACTTGTATCTTTGTTTCTAAATTCATTGATTCTATCTATAAATTCATCATAATCTGAATTTTCTTTAAAATCTGTACTACTAACTTTTTCTTCAACTACTTCGATAGAAGACGGTGTTTCATAAGTTTGATTCTGTTGTTTTTTACCTGGTGAAATATCCTCAACATAGGAAATTCCAGTTCCGGGTATAGAATAAGTATGTCTTTCTTTTCCATTCGCTAATCTAGAATACCGAAAACCAGGGATTCCCCAGCTATACCCAATTCCAGATTTACTTAAATTTATTTTAAATCCACCACCTAAATTTATGCTTTTTCTAAATCTGTAGCCCATATGCACTCCTATTTAATTTGATTTTAGCATAAAAATAATGTAGTTGTTTTATTAATGCTTAATATTTCTAGTTCATATCGAGCCATTTTTGTATCTTTTTTATACAAGAATCAGAATGATTAATTATTTCATATGCCCAAAAACGCATTATTGACCAATTATCATTGTATAATCTCTGCTCTCTAATTCTATCGGCATTTAATATTTCGCCATTCCATTGTTTATGGTAATTTTTTCCGTCTAATTCTATATCAAGTTTATTGCCTTTTGAAGTTAATATTGCAAAATCTAAAGAATAACCACATGCCTGGTACTGAGGTATCACTTTTATATTATTTTCAACCAATTTATTGTAGAACATTTCTTCTAATTCTGAAACCAACTCATCATTTGGAACAGTTGGATATTTGTTATTATATTTGTCTTCTAAATCAATAACATATCGTGTAAATTTTTCCAAATATGGTATTTCTGATTTCAGACAAGCAAGTTTATTGCCAATTATAATTAAATGTGCCCTAGCTCTGGTTATTGCAACATTAAACACATTTTCTTCTTTGCTTAAAAATAATGCAGCACCGCTTGTTATATTATCCGATACAACTGGTGAGAATATTATTATATCTCTCTCGTCACCCTGGAAACCATGTGCTGTATTAATTAATAAATTAACCGAATTCATTCTAGATACAAGCTCTGTATCGCCATGTATAAGTTCTCTGATTTTATTAACTTGGGCTCTAAAAGGAGATACTACTCCAATGCTACCAATATAACTATTATCTATTAGTATTTCTCGTAATTTTTCAATAACAGCCTGTGCTTCTTCAATATTTAATAATCCACCAGAAGAAGGTCTTATAGATTCTCCAACAATATTTTCCCATATGATAGGGTGAGCAATTTCATTGGAAGAGTGCAGTTCATTTATGGATGTCGCAATCCTTAAACTATTATTATAAAATTCCTGATTCGAAAAATTTATAATGTCAGAATTTGAGCGATAGTGTTCTTTTAATGAAATAATTTCTTTATGTGAATTAACCACACCTTCTGCAACATTATATAGAGAGTTCGTTACATAAGAAAATCTTGCATCTTCAAAAGAAAATTTATGTTTTAATCTTAGATTTTTTTCATCCGACAGTCGTAAATTTGTAATATGTGATAACTGTTTTGGGTCGCCAATTATAACCATTTGTTTAGCTCTATATAATAAAGGAATTGCTGATGCTATATCACATTGGCTTGCCTCATCAAAAACTACAATATCGTAATAATTTTTTATAAAAGGAATTTTTCCACTTTTTGCAGAAAGAGATGTGACAGCCCAACAAGGTAACATATCTGAACAATCCTTTAACAACTGTGCATATTGGCTTGATTGTATTTTTGTCAAATATCCATCGCCATTATCATTTATATTAATAATTTCTTTCATTAAAGGTACAAAGGCACTTAAATTTTTTCTATGTCCCTTTGATAAATTCATAGACTGCTTTATTAAATAAAGTTGCCAAATTCTTTTTGACAAAACTAAAATTTTATCATTGCACCTAAATATAGAACTATTTATTTCTTCCAAGGTTGGCATTTTTTGCAATTTATGGACTTTTCGCAAATATTCTTTGTACTTGAATAGTTTGGATAATTGTTCTTTACAATCTTGAACAGCATCATAGTAATCATTGATATTTAGAATGTCATATTTTTCAGATAAATTTGATAAATCTATATTAATTTCTGAAGCACAATTCTTTAATATATTTAGATTATTTTCAAATAGACGAATTTTTTTCTTTGACAATATTTTCCATGTAATTTTATCTATCCAGTTGAATTTATTTGTATCAACAGTTAATATATTTTTTTCAAATTCATACATAAAATGATTTATAGGAGCAAGGTCTATTTTTTCAAAATTATCAATGAATTTTTGTCCTTGCTTGATTCTAAAAGCAGTTACTTTTTGATCTGCTTCATCAACCTCATTTCTATAATTTTTAACTTCTACTGCGGTATTTTTTAATTCAATAAGCTGTTGCTGAATTTTATTATATTCTGAATATTTTTCATCAAATTCTTCTATTAGTTCTGGTGCTCCGTTCAATTGCAATAAGGACAATAAATATTTTGCCAAATTGTGACTATATTTATTACTTCCCTGCCTTAGAAGAATAGGTCTGTCTCCTATTTGATTTATTCGTTCATCAATAACATCAACTGCCTTATTGTTTTTACTGGCAAATAATACTTTCTTATTATTTAAAACAGCATTTATAATTATATTTCCTATTACCTGAGATTTACCAGTTCCGGGAGGACCTGTTATTATTGTAACTTGATTGGATAAAGCAGATTTAACTGCATTCCGTTGTTCTTCATTTAAAGGTAAAACTTCTAATATCGGGTAAGTTGAACTTTTAATACTATTAACATTTTGGTCTAACAAAATTTCTAAAGCAGTACCTTTTATATTTCCATCTGTCAATTTTGATAGTTCTTTTAATTCTTGTACCAGCCCTTGCGTATATGTGTTTTGTTCTACATGAACAAGCATTGAGTTATCAAATATGCCACTTTCATTAATTTCTATGAGATTCTCTATTTTATTTTTCCATTTCCAGTTTGGTGTTATGTCTTTTAACTTTTTTACCAAATTATCGATATCAAATATTTCAGAATCATCATATAAACCTAAAGACTGTTCCATACTGATGACATCATTAATTACCTGACTTCCTGAACTTCCACATAAAGATTTAACAGCATCAAAGTTTATTAATGGTGATTCAATATCAATTTCGTTACTGTTCATATTTAATTTGAATAAAAATATCGGCTCTAATTTGTAAAAAGTACTGCCGTTTTTTGACATAACTTCTCTTACAGATGTAGGATATCCTATATAAAAGTTAGCACCACGAAAATTATTAATATACAAAGAAATGTCTTTTTGTTCTATATCTTCTTTTGTTTTTGGAAATGCGTTTAAATCAATATAATCTGGAATAGATTTTCTGGATATTGAATATACGGAAACACTTATACCTTCATTTCCAACACAATCAATATAATATTCACATATATCTTTTAAAGTCGCCATTCTGTACAGAGTATACCATGAATATTATTTTATGGTAAAATAAGGATGTTAAGAGATACTCCTAACATAAGGATGTATAAAGTTGTACACACCACCATTTGAAATTACATCGAAAATAATTGAGCTTATCTCCAATATTTCAGAAAAAATCGGAGAAGTAAATTATCTGCAAAATAATCCGTATCATATTCAATTACGAAAAGAAAACAGAATAAAAACCATTCATTCATCTTTAGCTATTGAGAACAACAGTTTAAGTCTTAAGCAAATAACAGATATTATTGACGGCAAACGCATTCTAGGCAACCCGAATGAAATAAAAGAAGTAAAAAATTCTATTCAGGCTTATGATTTGCTTTTATCT
>CANQCO010000047.1 GCA_947589705.1 Candidatus Gastranaerophilales bacterium | reverse complement strand
CATATAATTATTCTCCGTTTGAAGACTTCACGGTTCAACCTAATTTGTTTATCGCATATAACGCATTCGGAAAACAAAATTGGGGTACTGATTTTGGTGTAATGAGCATGAACTCGGGCATGCTAAACGGTATAAATATAGCACCCGGGTTAAACTTAATCCTGCAAAAAGATACCTGGAGCTTATACGGAACCGTATCATATATGTACTTTGCTAACGATAAAGTAGACGGTTATGCAGGAAACGTTCATCTGCCAAATGTAAGAATGGATCACGGGTATCTGCAATACGGAATAGGCGGTACAAAAGTTTGGAACGATAGACTTGCTGCCTACGGACAAGTTAATATCAGAAATGCAGGTATAAACGGTATCGGATTCCAAGTCGGTTTAAATTATCTGTTTGACTTAAATGATACTGTCGCAAATGTAAAGAACGGAACAAAAGCAGCAGGCAGAGGAATAGCAAAAGGTGCTAAAGCTACAGGTGACGGGATAGTTGCCGCTTCCAAGGCAACCGGTAATGCCATAGCAACAGGCGCAAAAACTGCCGGCAACGGTATTGCAAATGGTACTAAATCCGCAGTAAATACCATCTCTGCCGGTACACAAAAAACATACGTTAAATTCGTCAGACTGTTTAAAAAATAATAATTAAAATCTAAAATAAAAGCTGTATGTATTAATTTACATACAGCTTTTTAATTATTTTATAGTTTTTTAATTATATTGCTGACTTTTTCTTTAATTTAATTTTTATTCCCATAATTCTAAATACTTTATGACAGTTTTCATTTTTTACAGAAAAAATTTGCTGTATTAACGGTAATTTTTTAGCTTCTAAAACTTCTTTATTTATTTTCTGCCTGTCTTCTTCTGAAATAAAACCACAATTTGATAAATAATATGGTATATTATTTTGATGAGCAAATTTAGCAACTTTAATAGCAGAATCTAATAAAGCCTTTGATAAAGGTTGATTTCCATATTTTAAATCCCTGTCAATTGCAATACTTACATGACTTAATGTATTTTCTTTTACTTGTTTTACAAAATTACAAAACCCGATAATGTCTTTTTTCGATAAGTTATAATTACCGTCTTTACCGTCTAATAAAATATATTTTAGCTGAATATCCGTAAAACAATTACTTCTTGCGAAAGTTAAAATATTTTCTTTTACTACATTATAAAGGTCTCTTCCTCTAATTTTTTTAAATGTTTCCCTAGTTCCGGAATCCAAAGAAGTATACAAGTTTTTCCAAGACATTTCTGTGTTTTTTAATACATTTGCAAGCTCTTTTACTTTTGGTGTAATCGTACAATTAGATTGAAAATTAAATCTCGGATTGTTATAGTTTTTCTTCAAAAACAACAATGTTTCAGGAATATCTTTAAATAATAAAGGCTCACCGCCCGCTATTGCAAGACAAACATTATCCGTAAGAATCTTTTTATTGTGTAATTGCATAACTATCGGCATTAATAATCTGTTTTCATCAGCTAACTTGGCTCCTAATTCGTTATTGTTAAAATAGCAATATTTACATCTAAGTGTACATGTAGTAAAACTCGCAATGTTCAACCATGAAATTTTTTCTTGATCAACTTCATTTTCTTCCCTTATTTGTAAACACTCACATCCGTCACATTTATCTGTTTTACCTGAATTTAAGTCATTTATAAACGCCCTCCTGCCCTCTATAATTTTATCTATATCTATATTTCCATAATCTTTTATATCTGTTATTTTTATACCCCTGTCATAACAAATTTTCGATGCGTCTCCAATTAAAATAACAGCTCCCTGCTGCTTTGCATCTAAAAATTTACAAGTTTTAATCTTTGTCATATTATCACCTCATTTTTTATAATCATTCATAAAATCTAGCAAATTTTCTTATATTATTTGCCATAAATTATTAAGTTCACAAAACAATATTAGTATAAGGTGACAAATTTTACAATATAACTTATATATTTATACGTATTATTATTGTAATTTTTAATTTTATTATGTTATAGGAGGCATTATGGCTGACATAAAAGCTCTATTAGGAGCAAGAATTAAAGAATTACGAAAATCAAAAAATATTACGCAGGAAGAACTTGTAGAAATTATCGGCTCAGATACAAATAATTTGAGCAGGATTGAAAACGGAAAAAAATTTATGTCCGCAGAAAAACTCGAAAAAATTGCCGCAGCACTTAATGTAGATATTAAAGACTTGTTTGATTTCGGACATATTCTATCAAATGATGAACTTAAAACAAAAATAATCTCTGATATAAATACTCTTTCACCTAAACAATTAATGTATATTTATAAATCACTTAAAAACTTAAAAGAATTAGATAAATAAATATATGATCTAGATTTTTAAGTTTATTCAGCACCTTCAGATAACAAACCTATATTTTTAATATATTCTTCTGGCGCTATATAATCCTTAATCTTTTTTAACAAGCTTTTTGTACTTTTTAATGACAAATCAGGATTATCATAATTTGAATGATAAAGAGCTAAAAAACCTGTTTGTAAGTCTCCTTGAGATACGGATTTAATGGCTCTATCCGATTTTCCTGAAAGTATTTGAGTCTCTATAAATTCAGCATTCGCTTTTCCAATATTTGTACATCCATATTCTTTGCATAAATCAACAAAATTTCTGCCTTGAGCAAGTTCTATAGACATTGCAGATTTTTTAAATAGCCCTTGCCTTCTATATAAATCACCATTTAAAAAATCATTTTCAGGCATACCAAAATTTTGCGCTGCATTTCTGCCTGTATTATTCAATCTTGCCATTCCAAATGCAGGGGAATATGAATTAACTGATTTTATCATTTTACTTATCCTTATATTTTAACATTTACTTTTAAAACTAAAATTAAATTTTTTTGCCAATAATCTGGAATTTTATTGAAAAAAATTTATATTTAATATAATATACTTCTGGTTTACAAAAATCAGACAGAGGAATTTATGAAAAGAGATTTAATACTATTTACGTTAGCATTATGTATAATTTCACAACTGCCTGCATATGCTTATCTAGACCCAGGGACAGGAAGTCTTATTGTACAAATTATACTTGCTACCTGTGCCGGTGCTGCTTATTGGATAAAAATTCAATGGCATAATATTAAGGAATTTTTTAAAAGAACATGTGTCAAGAAATAGTTAAATCATCATTTAGAGACCCTTCCGGTTTCGTTTTTACAAAAAATGGTGAAATCTTTAGACAAATTAATAAATCATATTTTGAAGAATATGATTTATTAATGAAAAGTGGTTTATATGATGAACTTATAAAACAAAATCTTATTATTCCTCATAAAGAACTCGACAATCATATTATTAAACCGGAAAAAGTATTTATTTCATATCCTTATGAGTGGAGTTTCTCACAATATAAAGATGCAGCTCTTGCAACACTTAAAATTGAACAAATTGCACTTAAATTTGGTATGAATTTAAAAGATGCTAATGCTTATAATATTCAATTTTATAAAGGGAAACCGGTGCTAATCGACACTTTATCTTTTAAAAAATATAAAGAAGGTTCAATGTGGATAGCCTATAAACAATTCTGCCAGCACTTTATTGCACCTTTGGCTCTAATGTCTTATGTCGATTTAAGACTTTCTTGTTTAATGAAAAATTTCATTGACGGAATTCCTATTGACTTAGCAAGTGAACTTTTACCACTTAAATCTAAATTTAACTTTGGAGTTTTATCTAATATTCATTTGCACGCAAAATCACAAAAACAACATCAGTCTGATGCAAAACAAGTTAAAGGCAATATTTCAAAGTTTCAAAGAGAAGCTTTAATTGACAGTCTATTTTCCTTTGTTAACAATTTAAAACCAAAAGTTCAAAAAACAGAATGGGAAAATTATTACTCTTTTACCAACTATAATGATGCGGCATTTAACAAAAAGAAAGAAACTGTTTCAAAATTTATTAATATTGTACAGCCTAACAATGTCTGGGACTTAGGGGGTAATACAGGCTTATTTTCTAGAATTGCATCTGATAAGAATATCAATACAATCTCTTTTGATATCGACCCTTTAGCTATCGAAAAAAGTTATCTTACTTTAAAAGAAAATAATGAAAAAAATATTCTTCCTTTAATTATGGATTTAACAAATCCTTCTTCATCTATTGGTTTTGCAAATGAAGAAAGAGACAGCATCATAAATAGAGCTAAAAATGTTGATTTAACAATGGCTTTGGCTGTTATCCATCACCTCGCCATTTCTAACAATTTACCTCTAAATAAAATTGCTCAGTTTTTCTCTAAATTATCCAATTTCCTGATTATTGAATTTGTTCCTAAACAGGATTCCCAAGTAAAAATACTGCTTGCTACCAGAGATGATATTTTTACTCAGTATGATATTTATAATTTTGAAAAAGTTTTTTCTAACTATTATCAAATTATTGAAAAAATTCATATTGAAAACACTGAAAGAACATTATATTTAATGAAAATAATATAAAATTTATAAATGTAAGGAATTTGTATTATGTTAAACTTATTTAGATTAATTAACCATAAAACTATTACAGCCTTTATTATTTTTTTAATATCATTTGCTTGTTTTATTTTTTTATTGGTATTTAATAATAATTTTGTATATAAAAACATTTATAAATTTAATATAAATAATATTGAATATAATAATGAAATTCCCCCCCCCGAAAGGAATTTGATATAAAAGAATTTAAGGAAAAAAATCTCTTAAAAAAAATTGAAATATCAATGGATTTTAAAATAAAGGGTTTTAAAATTAATCAAAATTTATTTCAAACTGCTGATTTAAATAAAGGCGTAAGATTAGAATTAAGTGAACGTTACTATCCTGCTCTTTTATGGACTGAAAATGATATTATAAAAACTATTGATAAAATGCCTGAATTGTCGCAAAATATTAATTATAATCTAAAAATTTCTTTTATAAATAAAAAATATATTTGTTTTAAATTACAAGATGGTAATAAAAAATATATCGGTATAAAAAAATTTAAGCATAAAGTATTTAATCCGGATATTAATAAAATTGTAATTGGCGCAGGTGGTGTTCCTGACAGATTCTTTAATGGTGAAATAACAAACGCTTCTGTAAAATACAGTGTATATAAATTATCTTTCTTTAGATTGGCTTTGTTTATAATAGTTGAATTTATTTTATTATTTTTCACTTTATATTCTCTATTTTGTATCGTAAAAGATAAATTTTGCATAAATAAAGACAAAAATGATTTATCTTCATTCCTGATTTTAAATGGAGCAATTATCTATTATCCAACATTTTTATATTTACGTAACATATTTGAAATGGATTTCTTTGAATATTTTTGTACAATAATACTATTATGTACTATTTTCAGTTTTCTATATTTCATATTAAGTAAAATATTTAAAAACAGAAACTCTTTAATTTTTATATTACTAATTATATATTTTATATTGTCTTTTTCCGGTATCTTGTTAAAAAATACCAATTTTGATTATTTAGAATTAAGATACTTAAAATATTTATTATTATATTTTTCAATTAGTATTTTCTTATTTTTAATAAATATAGATATAAAAAATGAAATGAAAAAAACTTTTAGTGTACTTATTTCAGTTTTATTTATAATTCTGTTTATAAACTCCTCTGTTAATATAATTAACTTCATTAAATTAAAAACAAACAAAAATATAATTTCAAAACAAAAAATATCATCGAAAAATCTCCCAAATTTATATATTATAATACCTGATGCTTATGCCAATTCAAAAAATTTATTGCGGGATTATAATTTCGATAATGATAAATTTCTAAATTTTTTAAAACAAAAAGGCTTCTATATCATAGAAGACAGTCATTCCAATTATCCTTATACTCTTCAATCTCTTCCAAGTATAGTTAACTTTTCCTATTTAAAAGATCTGGGAATTAAAAATA
This sequence comes from Candidatus Gastranaerophilales bacterium, assembly GCA_947589705.1. Classification (GTDB taxonomy): domain Bacteria; phylum Cyanobacteriota; class Vampirovibrionia; order Gastranaerophilales; family Gastranaerophilaceae; genus Avigastranaerophilus. The sequence continues at coordinate 11,196 of CANQCO010000047.1, read as the reverse complement.
ATATTGAAGGAAGTGAATATACTCTTAATGCTATTAAAGTATATAATAATTCAAAACTTTTCAAATTATTTAAAGAAAAAGGATATGAAATTAATTTTTTAAATTCTGATGGAGTTATTAGTACCAATCCTAATAATGTTGATAATAAATATATAAATGTTAATGTTGCCTGTTCTATTAGTAGAATTTTGAAAGAAAAAAGCATTTTTAAATCAAAAACGGATGATACTTTTGATTTACATTTTGAAAATATAAAAAAAGGTTTTAGTAATTTAGAAAATATATCATCTAAAAAAACTGATTATAACAGATTAATATTTGCACATATTGAAGCACCTCATCCGCCTTTTGTTTTTGATAAAAATGGTAACAGAGTAAATAGAGATTATTATACATCCATTACTTCTGATGATAAATATATTCATAGATACTGGAATAAAGAAGCATTTGTTGAACATACTCAATACGTTAATTCCAAACTTGAAAAAATTATTGATTTAATATTAAAAAACGACAATAAATCTATAATCATAATTACTTCCGACCATTCTCTCAGACCATATTCCTATCAAAAAATAGAAAATTCAAAACTTCTTCAGGATGATATGGAGCATATTGAACAAAGACTTGGAAATTTTATGGCTGTTTATTCTTTTGATAGAGATTACAGCAACCTATATACTACAATGACTCCGGTTACACTATTAAGAACCATCTTAAATCAATATTTCGATGAAAATCTTGATATTCCTAAAGATTATATATATTTAACATCCGAAGGCTGGATTTATAATCCTATTGATGTTACTAATCTACTCATCCATAAATAGATATTGTAAACTTTTGTAAATTTTAACTAAAGTTTTTATATATATTGACGATATACGAAATATATATGAGGTAGTATAATGCCATCAATATTGTCAATATCAAGTTATCTTGCAGGCAGCACAAGTTTATTAAAAAATAGAGGCTTATCGCAAGATACAATAAATAAGCTGTTAGCATTAGGGATTGATGTAACTTCAGTTCACTCTGAAACGGAAGCTAAAATTGCTATTGACAAAAAAACTGCAGATACTCCTATAAAAGAAACAACAGAAAAAAAGAGTAATGTTTCTTCTCGTGGAGAAAAACTATTAACTAATATAAAAACACTTGCTCACCAATTAGGCATACAAGTTAAAGATAATGATAAAATAGAACATATTTTTACTCTTGTTGAAAACAGAATTGAAAAACTTAGCGAGATAGGATATAATGCCGGATTTAATGTTTTTCAATCAGAACTCGAAAGATTAAAAAATATATATAAAAATTTATATACAAATGACTCAGATATTTTAAGTGCAATGGATTTAATGTCAAGAGTAAACAGCGCTTCTTTTGTTACTAAATAATATTTTAAGCTTTTTATTCGTACTATAATTAAATAGTAGATTTTATAAAGGCTTAAAAATGCAGAAAAAATATATTATTGAAGATGATTTAAAATACATCTGGCGTCCTTTTACGCAGATGAAAACCCTTGAAAATGAATCAAATAAACCTATTGTCATTCAAAAGGGCAGAGGAATATACTTAGAAGATATTGACGGCAATAAATATATTGATGCCGTTTCTTCCTGGTGGGTTAATACCTTAGGGCATTCAAATAAAAGGCTGAATAAAGCAATATATAAACAGGCAAAAAAGATTGAACATGTTATTTTTGCAGGTTTTACCCACGAAAATGTTGTTAAATTTTCAAAAAAACTTGTTAATATGATGAATAACAAGCTTACAAAAGTTTTCTTTTCGGATAACGGCTCAACTGCCGTTGAAGTTGCTTTAAAAATGGCATACCAGTATCAGGTATTAAAAGGAAGAAGTGAAAAAAGGAAGTTTATAGCTCTTAAAAATTCTTATCACGGAGATACATTAGGCGCTGTGTCGGTTGGCGGAATTGATATGTATCATAAGCTCTATAAACCGCTTTTATTTGAAATCGAGCAGGCTCTAAGCCCGTACTGCTACAGATGCCCGATGAATTGCAATAAAGAAACCTGCAATTGTGAATGCCTTAAATCTGTTGAAGATATTTTAATAAAAGATTCCGTTCACATTGCAGGCATAATAATTGAACCTTTGGTTCAGGCAGCAGGCGGTATGATTATGTATCCGCCAAAATACATCACAAAATTAAGAGCGCTGTGCGATAAATACAATATTCTTTTAATTGATGACGAAGTGGCTATGGGATTTTACAGGACAGGTAAACTCTTTGCCTATGAGCATGCCTGTGTAGTCCCTGATATTGTTTGTGCTGCAAAAGGTATAACGGCAGGTTATATGCCGTTATCAGTTACTTTAACCACGGATGAGATATTTAATGCCTTTTATGATGATGATTTAGACGGATATAAGACTTTTTACCACGGTCACAGCTATACGGCGTACCCGTTAGCGCTTGCGGTTGCCTATGAAAATCTTAAAATACTCGAAGAAATGAATATTGAAGAATATTTGAAACCCAAAATAGCCAAGTTTTCAAAAGAACTCGAAAAATTCCGCTTGCATAAAAATGTCGGTGATATCAGGCAGACCGGCATGATTTGCGCTATTGAACTTGTTAAGGATAAAGAAACAAAAGAACCTTTCAGCTATGAAGAAGGAATAGGCAAAAAGATATATTTAGAGGGTTTAAAATTAGGAGCAATACTTCGCCCCATGTGGAACTGCATTTATTTTATAACTCCTTATATAATAACCGAAAAGGAAATTGAAAAGCTTACTGATATTGCATATAAAGCATTGAATAAGGTTTTACCCGAGGAGAAATAATATGGAATATTTTATAACAGGTATTGATACTGATATAGGAAAGACTTTTGTAACAAAAGGTCTGGCGCTTGCTTTTGAAAACAGAGGAATAAAAACAGGTGTATATAAGCCCCTTCAGTCAGGTGCGATATCTAAACCTGATGGGTTTATTGCGCCCGACCTATATGAAATCGAAAAATATTCAAAAACAATAAATACTAAATGCTCTTATTTATTGGAAGGTGAGGTATCTCCTGCTTTAGCCGCAAGACTTAAGGGAATAAAAATAGATAAGAATAAAATTAGAAGTGATTTTGATTCATTTAAAAAGGAAAATCAAATAACTCTGGTTGAAGGAGCGGGCGGAATTTTAGCACCAGCAACAGATGATATGCTTTTTGCCGACTTAATTAAGCTTTTAAATATACCCGTTATTATTGTATCGGTTCCATTTTTAGGAAGGTTAAACCATACTCTTTTAACCGTTCACTACGCTAAAACAAACGGTATCAATATAAAAGGGATTATTATAAATAGAGTTCCCTTATCTACCGATGATTTAGCGGTTAAAAATTTTACCGATGAACTTAAAATGTATACGGATACTCCGATTCTTGGCAGCGTTTTAGAACTTAAAAATAATGATAAGGAATCTGTAATAAACGAATTTAAAAAATTTACAGAGGTTTTTTCTTAATTAATCCGTTGCTTCTAGGGTAGATAACAGGTGTATCAGATAATTTTTTAACAATTATTAATACCCTTTTGTTATCTTCTTTTAAAGGCAGTGAATACTCGATTTTATCAACAATTTTAGCGTTTAAAACGCTAAGAGCCCTTTGCGCATTTTTTATTTCCTCATCTGCTTTTATTGATTTATACGCAATAAAAAAACCGCCCGTTTTAAGATACGGAAGCGCATATTCAAGTATAATCCGAAACTGAGCCATTGCTCTTGATACAACAACATCATATGTGCTTTTTTCGGGTAAATCTTCAACCCTCAAGACAATCGGGTTCAGATTTTTTAAATTAAATTTTTCCTTAACCGTTTTTATAAAATTTATTTTTTTGTTAACCGAATCTACAGCATTAATTTCCATTGCACTATACAAAAAAGCAAGAGGAACAGAGGGAAACCCTCCTCCCGTTCCTATATCTAAAAGTTTTATATTCTCATCTATAGAGTACTTTTTAATGAACAAATTTAAAGCCAGACTGTCATAAATATGCTTTTCAAATATTACATCAGCGTCATTTCTGCTTATTAAATTAACATTTTGATTATATTGAATAAAATAATTAACAAACTCTTTGAGTTCTTTTTCTTTTTCAGGTGTAAATTCAATATCTAAATTTTTGAGTTTATCAAACATTATCTTTTTTTCTTTATTTCATCAGTTAATCTGTTAAATTCACTGTCACCTATAGTAATTTTAATTCTGTTTAAAGCATTATTCAATTTTTGATTAATATTATCAGCCCCCGTCCTTGGAAGCAGAGTTTTTGCCAGGATATAGGATTTCAGTGCATGTTTATAATCTTGTATTTCTAAATAATAAGCTCCGATTTCACAATAAACAGATATCGGATAAGTAACATCATCAAAATGTTTAGCGGCAGAAAGTGCTTTTACCAATGTTTCATATCTTTTATCGGGCAAATCTTCTCTATATAATTCAGCTAATTTTCTATATGAATAATATAAACCTTCATTGTTATTCATCTTTTTATCAGCTTCAACAGAAAGTTCAAAATACATTTTTGCCGATGAAACATTATTATCATCAAGCGCAAGTTCCGCCATATTTGAATATGCACTTGATAAATAAACATTTTCCTCCGGATTTTGAGATGTTTGAATACATCTTAAATAATACTTTCTTGCCAAATCTATATTGGACGAATCATCAAGCAAAAGCGCATATTTAAAATAACACTCTGTTAACAATTTAACATCAGAAAGTTTTTCCGCCTCAGTTAAAGCCTTTTGTACATATTTTACCGCTGATTCTATATCAAGATTATTATCTTCCATTTCGGATAAATCAAGATATACTCTTATTGCCATTTGTTGTGAAACGCCGTTTGGCGAGTATAAAATTCTGTTATAAACCTCTTTTACTTTATCAAATTTATAAACTTCATTATATATTTGCGCAATACTCAATAAAACATTATTTGCCTTATCTACAGATTCTTTAAGATAAAGTTCATATACTTTTTCGTACATTTTGACAGCTTCATCAAAATTCTGAATTTTTTTATAACAAATGGCAAGTTTTGTATATATAATAGGCTCTTTTACGGCAAAGAGTTCATCATCATTATAAGTAAGTGCTTTTTTATAATACATTATTGCATTTGGAAAATTAAAAGCATTTTCATAATTCTGTGCTATTTCAACGTAATCATCCAGACTTCTTGGAATATCACTAAATGCTGAATTGTCCTTTATTTCATTTTTTTGATTAAAATCGTTATTTATATCAGTTATTTTTTCCATTTCCTTGGATAAATTATCTCTGTTTGATGAAGTATTTAAAAGCAGAGAATCTTCATTTGTAAGTTCAAAACGTTTTCTTTTATCAATGATACCGGAATTAAGTTTTTTAATATAACGTTTATTAGTCTGTTTTTCCATTCCTTTTTCATAACCGCTTGTCTTTGAATAGCTGAGATAATTAAAATCCTGCATTTCGGAAAGTTTATCTCTACCGGTTTTTGTAAGTTCATTTCTTATATTTTCGGCTTTTTCTTTATGAAAATTTATTTCCTGTCTCATTGTCTGACGAGACAGATATAATTGCCTGTCAAACGGTTTTAAAGGTAATTCATCCTCATATATTTTTATTAAACTTTCATGTACTTTTATTCTTTTTTCAGGCGTTACTGATTTTATATATTCATTTTTCATATAATCTTTTAAATAGTATTGATTAAATTTCTCAGCAATAATCCGCTTTTGAAGAAGATATTCAATATCATCTTTAGAGGCAATTTCATTATTAATAAGGAAATCCTCGCTCAAACCATGTCTTACTGTTGTAAGCAGCATTAATAATTTATCAAACTTTTCAGGAGTTACAGAGAGCATTTTAGTTATCAAAAATTCAAGATAATTTTTAGATGATTTCTTATATTCCGTTGAAAAAACATTTAATGAAATATCAAAAATATTCATTATTAAAACAGAAAGTTCAAGCAGCAAATAATGTCCCCTTGTCGCTTTATATAATTCTTCTATTTCATAATTACTTCCCGTTATAGAATTAGCTGTTAAATATTCAAAAGTTTCTTCAAGCACAAGCGGTTTTAAAGAATCAATTTCCGATGATTCTGAATCTAATAAATCATCTTGCTTAAAAGTTCTCGAACATATAATAATCTTCACTTTTTCAAAATGACTCAAATAATTTATAAAATCTAATACATCCTTTTGTGTATCCTTATTTCTCATATTTATTTCAAATGAATCAAAAATAAATAACATAGGAACATCACAATATTTTATATAAGCATTAATTTTATCAGAAAATATAGAAGACTCCACTTTTGGTAAAGTAACTTTTTTCTGACCGACATAATTTGAGAAATCCCTAAACATTGAAAGCAAAACATCATCTAAATTTATAGCTTCCTGATAAGAATTTTTAAAAATAAGTACATTATCATCAACAAAATTTATAATATTATCGGCAATTTTAGTTTTACCAGCCCCCATAAAACCATTTAATATAAATATATTATTCGATTTTTTCAAGAATTTTAGTAAATTGACTATAGCATTAATATTATGTGTTAAAATAAAGGCGTCGTCTTTAAAAGCATAATATGATTCAAGTTTTATATTATCTATACTTGAATTTGTTTCTATCTCATATATTTCTTCTTTTAGAAAATTATAGTTCATACATAATATAGTATATTATTATTACCCTATTTTATATATGTTAAACAGTGTATTTTAATTTATATTGTAAATAAAAAAAATTTTAAATATAATCATTATATATTTCAGAAAGGTTTTAATGACGCGAAATAATAAAATTTATGTAACATCTCCATTACTACCCGGCATAGATGATTTTAACACAATAATAAAAGATATATGGGAATCAAAATGGCTTACAAATATGGGTAAGTATCATAACTTATTGGAGAATAAATTAAAAAGTACATTGAAAGTAAGAAATCTCTCGTTATTTAACAATGGCACAATTGCATTATTAATAGCATTAAAAGTTTTAGACCTTCCGGAAGGAAGTGAAGTTATTACAACACCATTCACGTTTGCAGCTACTCCGCATTGTATATCTTGGAATAAACTAAAACCTGTATTTTGCGATATAGAGCCTGACACAATGACCATTGATACAAATAAAATAGAATCTCTTATAACCCCTAATACATCAGCAATATTAGGTGTACATGTATATGGCTTCCCTTGTGATGTTAAAAGGATAGCAGAGATTGCACAAAAATATAACCTTAAAGTAATATATGATGCAGCACACGCATTTTCTACCGAAATCGACGGAAAAGGAATTGGTACTTTCGGAGATATCACAATGTTCTCTTTTCACGCTACAAAATTATTTAATACAATTGAAGGCGGTTGTCTGACTTATAATGATGATAATCTTATAAGAAAAATTTATAATTTGAGAAATTTCGGAATACAAAATGAAGAATTGGTTGAAGAAGTCGGAATTAACGGCAAAATGAATGAATTACAAGCTGCTATAGGAATATTAAATTTGAATTTATTCAAAGATGAGCAAAGAAAAAGAGCAGAAATAAAATCTATATATGATAAAGCCATAACTGCTATGGGGGGGGGTATAAGGCTGCCTAAAATGCCCTTAAACGCTTCTAATTCCTTTCAATATTATCCGATTATTATTGAAGATAATTATCCGATTTCAAGAGATGAAATTTATGAAAAATTTAAATCACTAAACATTTATACAAGAAAATATTTTTATCCGGCTTGTTCCGATTATGAATGCTACAAAAATGACTTAGCTGTTAAACTTGGTGATTTAAAGACAGTAAATAATATAAAAAATAAAGTATTATGTTTGCCGTTTTATGGAGACTTAGATAAAAAAATTGTAGAATTTATTTGCAATAATCTTGTGACAGTATTTGGAAGTTATATATAAATTGATATTTAATAAAATTTTTAAATTTGAGGATTATCTTTATGAACAGTTTTTATAACAATGAAGAATTAAAACAATTGGGATTAAAAAGTTATGGAAAAAATGTTTTAATATCAAAAAAATGCTCTATATACGGAGCAGAAAATATCTCCATAGGAAATAATGTAAGAATAGATGACTTTTGCACTCTTTCAGGAAAAATTGAAATAGGAAATTATGTTCATATCGCATCATACAGCGCACTTTATGCGGGAACTGAAGGAATTATAATAAATGATTTTGTCAGTATTTCCGCAAGATGTACAATATGGGGCAAAAGTGATGATTATTCGGGATTAAACATGACAAATCCCACTATTCCCGACAAATATAAAAATGTAAAAGAAGGAAAAATTGTATTTGAAAAACATTCTATATTGGGCTGCAATACTGTAGTTATGCCTGATGTTACAATAGCTCAAGGTACCGCTACAGGCGTTTTTTCATTTATTAAAAAATCAACAAAACCTTGGATGACATATTTTGGTATCCCTGCCAGAGCTTTTAAACAAAGAGAACAAAAAATATTAGAACTGGAAAAAGAATTTTTAGAAAGTATTAAAAATGACGGATAATTATTTAGTAACAATTTGTACTATCACATATAACCAACAGGAATATATTGAAGACGCATTAAAAAGTATATTAATGCAAAAAACAAATTTCCCGTTTCAAGTTATTATTTCAGATGATTGTTCTACGGATAATACGGCACAAATTATAAAAAAATATGAAAAAATGTACCCCGATAAAATAAAAGCTTTTTATAATAACCAAAATATCGGAGCTCATCAAAATTATATTTTTTGTCTTTCTCAAGCAAAAAGTAAATATTTGGTAGTTAATGAAGGTGATGATTATTTTCTTGACCCGTATAAACTTCAAAAACAAGTTGATTTTCTTGAAAAAAATCCCGATTATTCAATATGTTTTCATCCTGTTAAAATTATTTATGAAAACAGCAAAAAAATAAGAACATATCCAAAAAATACTTTATTTAATCATAATTTTAACTTTAAAACCCTTCTTGAACATAATTTTATCCAAACTAACTCGGCAATGTACAGATGGGGGTTTTGTGACACAAATATAAAAGAAGTTTTTCCAAGAGATATTCTCCCTGGAGATTGGTATTTACATCTTCTCCACGCAAAAACAGGTAAAATTAAAATGCTGAAAAGCAAAATGTCTGCTTATAGAAAACACTCGGGCGGTATATGGTTTGAAAAATTTAAAGGGCAAAATAATTTAGTCTACGGCACAAAAATAATAAATTTCCATAAAGCAGTATGGGAAAACATAACAGACAAAAGCGAAGAATATTTAAATAAAGTTTTCCTTCCCGTATTTAAAAATATTTCTGATATATATTATTTAAACGGCAATATAGATAAGCTTATTGAATTAAAAAACACTTTTAATGATTTATTTGATAAATCATTAAAAACATTAACTAAAAAAGAAATAAAAAGAAAAAAAATTTTTAAATATATATTAATTTCATTTATTATTACATTTGTATTATTAATATTGTCATTATTCTTTTTATTTTCTACCATTTTTTAAATATAAAAAATACTGCAAATATTATAAATATAAATCCGACTAAATAGTTCCATTTAAACTGCTCTTTTAAATAAAGAACCGAAAAGATACTAAAAACAACAAGTGTTATAACCTCTTGAATGGTTTTTAATTGAGCCGTTGAAAAGTACTCAGCCCCTATTCTATTTGCAGGAACCTGAAAGCAATATTCCAAAAATGCTATTGACCAGCTCACAAGTACAACAACCCAAAGAGCAGTATTCCTGAACCTTAAATGCCCGTACCATGCAAAGGTCATAAATACATTTGATATTGTTAGTAAAATTATCGGCAAAAATTGTCTGAACATACATTTATTATACAATAATTATTTTTTTAAGTTATAATAAATCTATGGATGACGGAAAAATAATTAAAAATAGAAATACCCCCCCACACAACAGAAAAACCATCTATTTCTGTAATTATACCTGTATATAATGTTGAAAAATATCTTGAAGAGTGTCTAAACAGCGTTATTAATCAAGAATTTAACAATATTGAAATTTTATGTATAAATGATGGTTCTACGGATAATTCCCCTTCTATCTTAGAAAAATTTAAAAATAAAGATTCAAGAATAAAAATCCTTTCTCAAACAAACAAAGGTCAATCTTCCGCCAGAAATTTAGGATTGGATAATGCAAAAGGTAATTATGTTTATTTCCTTGATTCTGATGACTATATTTCTTCTGATTATTTAAAAAATATGTATGAAAAAATTGTTGAAACTAATGCGGATATTGTAATTAATGATAATATTTCCAAATTTGAAGATGAAAATAAAGATATTAAAACTGAAGAAATTAAAAATAAATTTAATAACGGGTTATACAATATTAATAATGATTTTATAAAACAAAGGCTTATTAATATATCAGTATGCTCTAAATTACACAAAAAGTCCGTTATAGAACAAAATCATATAAGATTTCCCGAAAATATTAAATGTGAAGACGGTTATTTTTATTACGCTTATTTGACTTCCATAAAAACAGCGGTTCAAAATAATCATGGTACTTATTTCTACAGAATCAGAAATAATTCAACAACTCATAACAAACAAAAAAGTCTTGAAAATGATATTATAGGAATATTTAAACTTATATACGAACTTTTTAAATCAAATAATTTATTGGATAAATATGAGTTTCCTTACAGTTTTTTAGGCTACAGAAGTACAATTATAGGCAATTATAAAAGATACAGAAAAGAAGTTCTAAAATTAATAGATATTTATAATTTAAATATAAAAGAAATGAAAAAAGACAAGAAATTAAAAGCACTTCTACTTTCGCCTAATATTTTTATATACAGAATAAACAAATTTTTATTCTCGATAATAAAACATTAAAAAAGAGAGCCAAATGGCTCTCTTTTCGACTTTCGGATTTCATCCGTCCGGAATTTCGCTATCTTGGATTTTGCTTATTCTCTGCCCTGTCGTTCGCCACACTTCCTTGTCTGCTCACTTCGGGCATTCACTTCTTCGAGTTCGGGTGCAGCGGCACCTTTAAAGTTTGGTTTTACTTATTTACATTTAATCCAACTTTAAACCGGCTCTGCCGGCACTCTGCGCAAAATCCGCTGTCTTGAAATTCCT
>CANQCO010000046.1 GCA_947589705.1 Candidatus Gastranaerophilales bacterium | reverse complement strand
TAGCGCACTACCTTGGGGTGGTAGGGGTCGCAAGTTCAAATCTTGTCGTTCCGATTTTTTTTATTGTAAAATTGCTCGCAAGTTCTCACGTTTCGCATAGCTCTAGTTAAATTGATAAAAGAGCTATTGCTCACCTGATGTGAGGCTGTACGGCTAATCGCCTACACCCTCATCAAAATCTTGTCGTTCCGATTTTTTAAGGATTTTGCGTAGGCTGAAGCGAAGCGGAATGCCGAAATAGCACCGAAATAGCGAACGACTTTTGCGAAGCAAATAGTGAGCAACTTGAAGGTGTAAAGCAATAATCCTTATATTGTTTAAATTGCTCGCAAGTTCTCACGTTTCGCATAGCTCTAATTAAAATGATAAAAGAGAACAAGTTGCAATCCCCCTATTATCAAAGATATTTTATAACAATTTAGGGTTGCAGAAATATTCAATCTGTCCGATTTGAATTATTTTGCGCTTTCTAAAAGCCGAATTTTATAAATGGATTTGTTTCAAGTTCTTGTTTCCGTAGGAAAATATCCTATGTCTAATATCTGATTTATATAACTAAATAAAATAACATAGGCCCCGAGAAAATATTTTTCTGTTACAAAACGGAACCTTAACGGAACTTTTTTGCGGAACCGTGCGGAACCTATATTTTGTTAGCCATTATATAAATCTCAAAAAGTTTATGATTAAAATAGTCAAAATTTACACCTTCAAATCATAATTGCAGAGCTTTTGTAATTCCTTAATAAAGTAAACATTTCAGAGAATTATAAAAAGTTTTACAATTTATGAGATTTTATGTAATTCATTATTTGATTTTAAACCAAATACAATATATTATGATAAAATATTATTTGATGTTATAATACTAAGAAAAATAGCAAAATATATGAAATCTTACTTTTGTAAAAGGTTATATGAAGAAATAAATTTTGATGCCGAAGGTATATATGTATGCTGCGGTATGTCTATGGGACCTTCATATCCTATATATAAAAATTCTAAAGAAAATTTTTTGAAATATATAAAATATTTACTAAAATGGCGGTATAATTGTTCTAAACAAGCATATCTGGGGAAAATATCAGAGGAATGTAAAAATTGTATTGAATTAAAAGAAAGAAATATTACTTTTGTCGATTTTATAAAATCATTAGTTTTTAATTGTAAGAAGTTTCCTATAAAAAATATAATAATAAAATCATTTAGACAATGTGAATTAAATTGTGTATATTGCCTTGAGAAGAAATATACAAAAGGACACAAAACTAAGGAAATAGTCAGTAGTGATTTTTACGATATTTACCCTATATTTTGTGAATTAAAAAGAAATAACTTGTTATTAAGTAAAGATATACGTATAGAATTTCAAGGCGGAAGTATTTCAGTATGGGATGAATTTAAAAAAGTTTTGTACATTTGTCTAAAAGCAAATGTAAATCAATTAATGTACCATACAAATGCATATACATATATACCAGAAATATCAAAAGCAGCTAAAAACGTTGATTCCTTTATGAGTATTTCTATTGATTCGGGATGTCAAGAAACATATAAATTAATAAAAGGTGAAGATTGTTTTAATAGAGTTATTGAAAACATAAAAAAATATGCACAAGCAGGTATAAAAATAACTTGTAAATATATTATAGTTAAAAATATTAATGATAATATAGAGGAAATAAAAAAATTTTGTGAAGTTGTAAATAATATTAATTCAAATCTTAGTTATAAAAATAAATTAAGAATAATGCTGGATATAGATTTTAGGGATTCTCTTAGTGATAATTATGTTATTCCGAAAGAATATTTGGAATTATTTAAATATGCTTATGATTTCTCAAATAAACATAATATAGATTACTGTCTTCAGGATTTTATAAAAGAAAAGTTGAGTGATATTTTTGTTAATTGATTTATTTGCAATTTTACTTTGGTAACTATATACAATTTTACAGTAAACATAGCTAAAACACTTTACCCATGACTGTTTTAGCTATGTTGTTCCCATATATTCATTTCAATATATTCCATATTCTCTACCCTATTTTAAATTATAAAAATTAAGGACAGGGGGGATTTATATAGCAAATTCCACTAAATAGGTTAAAATGGTTAATTGTATTAAATTTTAACCTATTTTTGTTATTTCCCTAAACTTAGCAAATTTTTTGTTCCTACTTTTGTTAACTTTCGTAGGTACCTAAAAGTTAACAATTATAAAATTTGAAAGGAACAAAAAATGAACGAAATTAAATGTCCAAAATGTGGAGAAGAATTTTCCATTGATGAATCTTATTACAATTTAATAGTGAAGCAAATTAGAGACAAAGAATTTGTGAAAGAAGTAAAAAATTTAGAAGCTAAATATGAAAAAGATATGGAACACCAATTACAATTATCAAAAATGGAACTTCAAAAAGATTTTGATGAAGAACTGGCTGATAAAGATGCTGAAATAGTTAAATTAAAAGCAAAAATGGAATCAGATGAAAAATCTTTCTATTTTAGGTTAAATGCCTTTGCCTTATTAAAAACATATAATTACAATACGAATTTGTAATATTTAATTCTTTAACTTTGGGTTTATACTGCAAAATATTTATTTACTTCTTTTGTTTATTGTTAAAATCGCCACACATTAAATCGAATTAAAAAATTTAACAATATTTAATAGTAAGGTATAAACAAGGCAATTTCTAAAAAAAAAAATTACTTTATTAAATTAAAAAATTAAGAGAGGAATGAGAAATGAGCAATAATAATTTAAGTTTTAATCCATATTTATACACAGGCATAAAAAGTGGATTAAATTCATCAATGACAAACAGTTTAGCAAATAATAAAAATATGAAAACTAATTTGCTCAGTTCTTATATTAATTCCAAAGATTCTTTTATTTCAGATACATACAATGTACAATCAACAGAATCAATAAAAGAAAGTATAAATAAAACAAAGTCTGAGCAAGGTTTTATTGGAAAACTATGGGACGGTTTCAAAAACTTAACAGGTCTGGGTGCTAGTTCAAATAAGGCTGAAAAAGCAGTTGATGATTATAAAAACGGTAAAATTACAAAAGAAGAAATGAATAAAGTAGTAAACAGATATATAGAAGGACAGAAACAATGTATTGATATGGTTGCGGATATCACTTCCGGTATTACTTCATTCGGTGCTTTTTCTTTAGCAACAGGACTTGGTTTGGCTGCTGCTCCTTTTACTGGGGGTGCTTCACTAGGACTTGTAGCTGCAGGCTTTGGTATTGCAGGTGTAGCTGGTGCTATTGTCAAAGTGGGTATTAAAGGAATAGATTCAGCAGTTGGTGGCAGAAAATATAATACGTTTGGATATGACATAGCAACAGGTGGCATTAATGGTATTTTTGCACCAATCACGGCAGGAATAGGAGGGGCTGCTGGAAAAGCAGTTGCAAGCAAAGTGGGTGTTACTGCTTTAAGAGAAGGTGGCGAAGTTTTGATTAATGAAGGTATCAAAAATACGGCAAAAGGTGCCCTTACAAGAACTTTGCTAACAACAAACGTAAAATATGTCGGCGGAACAATGGGAGCAAGAGCTTTAGCTCTAGGAACCGATATGGCGGTTAATGGTGCCATATCAGGCGGTGTTGATTCTGCCGTAAGATACGTTGCCGGAGATAGCGAAAATAAATCTGTTGAAGAGTTTGCTTCGGAAGTTACCGCAGGAACAGTTGGTGGTTTTATATTATCCCCTGTAATAGGTGGAGGAATGAGAATTTTAGGAAACACTATCGGAAAATTCACAGGAAAAATAAGCAATAAAGTTGATATTAATTATTCTCAGGCAAAAAGCGCAATGGCAAATATGCCTATTTCTGAAAATCCTGATATAGAAGTTATCAGAGGTTTAAGCGATATTATAGAGCAGGTTCAAAGTCTAGCAGATGACCTGCAAATTAAGTCTTCTTCAGTTTTTAGTGGTTTAGACAAAAATATTACTGATATCAGCGGTAATATTAATGGAATTATAGGATTTCTAACGGAACTAAATCAAGACATGAATACTGTTTCTCAAGCAAATAGAACACTTTTAACAGAAATATTAGAAGATTTAGCAAATGGCAGAGACGCAACATCTAAAATTACACAACTGACAGAAAAAAGTATTTTTATTACAGGTTTAGTTGATGATAAAATTGGAACTTTATGTCAGGATTTAGATGATAAATTAACAGAAATATTAACTACAAATGGCGAACTTACTCAAAAAGCAGTAACTGCAGTTAAAGGTGCAGATGAAATAATTCAAGAAACAATTGAACAAGCAAAGAAAATTCCCGATACAAGTGCATATAAACAATTAGGTGATTTGCCACAAAGATTGAAAAAACTCTATGAAGCTTTAAGACCATATACAAGTGCGTTAGATGATTCGATAGAAGCAGCAAGAACTAAAATTTTATATAGTGGAGATATTGAAGAAGGATTATCTGATTTATCAAGATGTTATGATGAACTTGATGCTTTTAACAAAAAACTAGGAGAACAGATTACAAGTGTACAATCAGGAGCTGTTAATTCAGGAATGGCAGAAAGTGCTGATGTATTAAAAATAAGATTACAAAAATTAATGTCATCTGAAGAATTTAAAAATATGACAAGAGAAGAACAAATACAGGCAATTATGGAAAATTCAAATATTTTATTGTCGAAATTTGCTCAAACATTCTCTACTGATGACAGTTTGCCTGAGGAAGTTTCAAGAATATTTAAGCAATTTACAAGTAATTGTACCGTTTCAAGGAATTTGACACAAGCTCAACAATTTGCAGATGAATTATATGGTGCAGGTAAATATACTATCCTTAAATCATTTGGAGCTGGTACAATTGGCGAAACATACCTAGCTAAAACAGCAGATGGTACAGAAGTTGTTATTAAAATGTTAAAAGATGGAATAACTCCTGAAAGATTTACACAAGATAGAGCTTTATTTATTAAATACATTTCAGAATTTATATCAGATCCTACAGAAAGAGAATATAAAACAAATTTAATAAACAGTATGTTTGATGCTTGGGATAGAGAACTTAATTTCGGTCTTGAGGCACAAGGTGCAAGAGATATGTCAAAAGGAGCAAAAAGATTTAATGTAGCTCAAACACTTGAAGTAGGTTCAAGAAATGGTCAAAATGTTTCGTTAGTTATGGAAAAAGCAAGTGGAATAAGACTAGATAATTTACTTGAAATGATTAAATTATTTAGAGAAAATCCAAACGAGTATTTTACAAAATATGCCGACGAAATCCAAGCAACTCCTGCTCTTAAAAATCCACAAACCTGGTTAGATGATTTAGGTATAGCATATCAAAAAGCACAAAACGAACAAGCAATGTTTGTAGGTGCTGACGGAATAAGAACAATCCACGCTGACCCGCACCCAGGTAATGTATTTATAGATTTTGACTCTCAAACAGGAAAACCTATAATTAATTATATTGATACAGGGAATACTGTTCAAAGAACAAATAGACAAACTTTACAAGATATAGCCCTTTCAATAAATATGATGTTTGGAAATTCAGAAGGTATCGCAAGAGAAATGATGGATGGTGCTACACTTCCTTCCGGAGCAGATAAGGAAACTCTTGTAAAACAATTTGCACAAATGTTGGACGAAAGACTTTATAAAGCAGGTGTTAATTTAAAAAGTACTCAATATACTCAAAATACAATTAATGGTATTATGAAAGAATTGAATATTATACCTAATGCAGGAAATTCAAATCTTATGAAAGCAACACTACAAAGAATTGAAACAAGCCGTGCAATAAATAAAGTTTGTGGTACTTCTTCAAGTAAAGCTGTTGATATTAAAGACTTGGCATTAGGAATCTTAAAATCATTCAAAGTTAATCCAAAAGAAACTTTGGATACAATAAAACCAATTATAAAATGGGCATATAAAAACAATGATCAAGCTATGCTTACATTCTTTCAAATGATAATGAAAAATGTAACTACTCAAACTACTACGGCTTAATGGATTTTAAATACCCTGATAAATTAGGAAATAAATCTATCATTAATTTAGGATTATAAATTTCTAATATAAGTCCAGAGCCGTAAATACCTCCGCCATTATTCCAAGCGCATACATCAGCTGCTAGCTCATCAATAGGCAAGTATGCGTTCTTATTAAAGAAATAATATGAAATCATCCTTCTTTCATTTGGAGTTAATCTATCTAATTTCTTATTTTTTATTATAAGTTCAACATCTTTTTTTATCATTTCCAAAGTTTTCGGGTTTTTATCAACTCCTGATATATTAACTATTCCGTGGGATAATTCGTGTTTTACAATAGATGACATATAACTATCAGAATATGGCGGTTTTTCACAGAAAACAAAGAAATTTTTGCCTGATTTTCCTTCCGAATATGTAACACCAAGGGTTCCCTTTGGATTGACTCTTTCAAAATATTCAGCTGCAGGATCGAATACTCCTTGAGATTTATAAGCTGAAGAAAAGGTCGGTGCCAATATTATTTTATAATTTTCATTCCTGAATTTATTAAGCCACTCTGGTGGAAAATTACTTATTAGTTTTGTAATTTTTGATACAAAGTCATCACTTACTTCTGGTAAAACTTCAATTGGAGGAATTGAACTTGGATTTTTTTTAAACAGACTTTGTATACCTTTAAAAGATAAACTATTAGATGTATTTTTATTTCTTTGAAATACATCGGTCTGCAAACTGTTTATATTTCTGCATTTATATTTATGATTTGTATTATATTTTGTCTCAATATATAAAAATATATTGTCGTTTGTTATCTTCAAAAATATTTTTCCTTTTTAAATTCACTTCTAATTATTTAATATACTTAAAAATAATAATTGCTCTTTTAATAAAAATTATTAAAAATTAGTTACAATTATACATTATTTTATTTAAATTAATATTTATTTAAATACTTTTTTTAATAAGTCCCCTGCTGCATCAATTCAATAGAAGTCGTATTTTTTTTCAAAAGAAGCCCCAGTTCCTTTGTACGTTTTTCAACATAATCAAAAATTTCATAATTATAATTTTCAATTTTTTGTCCTTTTTTTGTATGAATTCCCCAACAAAATTCCATACTAATTTCTACACAAGTTAATCCATATTTTTTACTTTCAAGTAACCATTTTTCAACTTCTTCAATGTTATCATTGAATCCTTTTAGAATAATATATTTAGATACAACATTATCTGCATTATGAATATTACCTTTATATTTTTTCGCAGCAAGAACGTATCTCTTCAAATTTTTCATAACTTGAAGATATTTATCTCTTCTTTTAATCTTTTTATAGATATCCCGATTTCCTGTACATACGGCAACAGTAATAGCCCCTTTGCCTTTTTTTAACAGTTTTTCAACCGGTTTTAAATATCTTATTCCGGAACTTTCGCAAGTCGAAAAATTTAAATTATGTTTTAAAAATAGATCAACAAGCTTTGGAAATTCTTTTAAAACTCCAATATCACCGCCACCTACATTAACATATAAATTATTTAAATCAATCTGATTTAATTTGTATAATTCTTTTATTATTTGATATATTTTGGAATTACCATATATTATTTTATCACTAAATTCACCTTTAGTTTCATCTCTATATGAACAATAAAAGCAGCCACAATTACAGTGGTACCAATAGTATAAATCTATTCTTTGTATTTTGTCATTATATGTTTTTTCGCTACTTCTATAAATACAATTTTGACAACCTTTAGGAACAATGTTAGATAATAAATTATCTTTTATTTGTCTTCTTAATTCACAAATCTTATCTGCAAGTTCTTTTGGATTTTCTTGATATACAGAAACTATTTCACCTAATTGTAATGTTGTACAAAATCTTACATTTTTTTGGTGAAAACTCAAACAATTTGTTAAAAATTTACAATATATATTTCCCATACTTTAAAACTATATTAAATTTAAGAACCGCATTTTTGCGGTTCTTAAATAATTTATTAAACACCAACTTTGGGTCTTGGACCAGCATTAACGATTTCAGAAGGCATATTAGGATATTTTTCTTTGAAATTATCACTAAACATTTGAGCCAATTTGTTAGCTGAAGCATCGTAGGCATTTTTATCAGCCCACATACCTCTTGCATCAAGCATTTCATCAGGCACGTTAGAGCATTTTGTCGGATAATCAACATTAAATATATCGTGATGTTTGAATTCAATATTATCAAAATCACCGTTTAAAGCAGCAGATACCATAGCACGAGTATAACTTAATTTCATACGTTTAGCACCTGAAGCAGCAGAGCCGCCGGCCCAGCCTGTATTAACCAGATATACTTTTGTTCCGTATTTATCAAGTTTATCACCAAGCATTTTTGCATATACTGAAGCATCCATCGGCATAAAAGGTTCACCAAACAATGTTGAGAATGTAGGTTGAGGTTCGGTTACCCCTCTTTCAGTTCCTGCAAGTTTAGATGTAAACCCTGTTACGAAGTGATACATTGCTGCATTTTTATCAAGTCTTGATATCGGAGGTAATACGCCAAACGCATCAGCTGTTAAGAATATAACAACTTTCGGGATTCCGCCTTTTGAAGGTACTTGTGCGTTATTAATATACTCAATAGGATATCCTACACGGGTATTTTCGGTTAAACTGCCGTCATTGAAATCAAATTCTCTTGTTTTATCATCCATAATAACGTTTTCAACAAGTGAACCAAATTTAATAGCATTATATATATCAGGTTCATGTTCTTCCGAAAGATTAATACACTTAGCGTAGCAGCCGCCTTCAAAGTTAAATACACCGTCAGGAGACCAGCCATGTTCATCATCTCCGATTAATTTACGAGCAGGGTCTGCCGATAACGTTGTTTTTCCTGTTCCCGAAAGACCAAAGAATACTGCCGTTTCACCTGATACGGGATCCATATTTGCACTGCAGTGCATCGGAAGTACATTCTTCTTTGTCATTACATAGTTCATTGTTGCGAATACTGATTTCTTTATTTCTCCGGCATATTGAGAACCGCAAATAATAATAACATGAGCTTCATAATCAATTGCTATACATGCTTCAGAATTAACTCCGTCTGCCTCAGGATCACATTTAAATCCGGGAGCGCATAATATTGTATAATCAGGTTCACCGTATGAAGCCAATTCTTGCATAGTCGGTCTGATTAAAAGCTGATGAATAAATAAATTTTGGCTTGCCAGTTCATTTACTACTCTGAATTTTTGAGTATAAGTTTTATCTGCACCTGCGAAACCATCAAAAATAAATACTTCTCTATTTTGTAAGTATGCTGCTATTTTACCTTTTATAGCATTGAATTTCTCTTGGGAAATAGGTCTGTTAACTTTTCCCCATGCTATTTCACTATGAATTGAAGGTGTATCTACAATAAATTTATCTTTAGGTGATCTTCCCGTATATTTACCTGTAGTTACAACTAAAGCACCTTTATTACTCAGTTTGCCTTCGCCTCTTTTTACGGCAAATTCAGTTAATTCTGCCGGTGTAAGATTTCTATACACTGCTTTAGGAGATATAATCCCAAATTTTTCTATTCCGTATGTTTCCATGTTATCCTCCTCTGTTAACATCGCTTTTTAATTTTTAGAATAGCACAAAATATTAAAAAATCCACCTCTATTATTAAAGGCGGATTTTAAAAATTTAGTTTTCACTACTTTGCATTTGTGATTGTGTTTCATTTGCTTTTTTATGTTTATCCATAAATTTAGAAAGCCCGAAACCTATACCAATCATGGCACCTAACATTAATAACTTATGCATAAAATATTCCCTCCCTTTTAAATCATTTACATGTTAATTAATGTTTTTAGCTTTTTCCATATACAAACCACAGAAATTAGGGATAGTCATTTTTACTTATAAGTTTTGATTTAGAACTCATATTAGATTATAATTATTTATACAATTTCAAAGGGTAATCATGTTTTTTTGTTTTAAAAAAAATAATAATTTTGAGAAACCAAAGTTTAACTATATCGAAACACAAATAATTGACTATTGTAATTTAAATTGCGAACACTGTACATCTTTTTGCAATTTACAGAACAATAGGAATAAAGCAGATATAAAGGAATATATAAATGATATTAAAGAGTTATCAAAAAAATTTGAAGTACAGCAGATAAGAATACTTGGCGGAGAACCGCTGCTTCATCCTGATTTAAAACTTTTTCTTGAGCAAACAAGAAAATATTTACCTGAATCTACTATCAATATTGTAACTAACGGTATACTGCTTCCTCAAATGGATAATGTTTTTTGGGATACTATGAAAAACAACAGGATTATAATAGACTGGACGGTTTATCCGATTATAGGAGATAAACTAAATATAATTAAAAATTTAATAAAATCTCATAATATAAAATGTTATCCGTATTTTGTAAAATTTTTTATTGATGAAATAAACAAAGAAGGTAATTCTGATATAAAAAAAGCATTTAAAAATTGTACAATAAAAAAATGTATTAATTTATATGACCATAAAATATACCAATGCTCTGCTTTATGCAGAAAATATTATAATCAAAAATATAATGTAAATTATGATTTACCTATGGGTCTTGATTTATACAAAACTTCAGCAGAAGAAATATATAGGAAATTAGTTTTAAATCCCAAACCTTTTAAAGCTTGTAAATATTGTCATGAGGAGTATTTTCTTCACAAATGGTCAAATAAAAATGATGATTTATAAATTGTTTTATAATAATTAATATAAAATAAACAATATTAGGAGAATTATGGAATTTTCTTTTATTCATATTTCAGATATACATATAGGCAGGGCATTTTCAAGTATTAACAATTATGCCTTTGATGAGAAAGTCAAGAATATTTATAATAATGCAACAGAAAAGGCTTTTAACAGATTTATAGATTTTTCCCTGTCAGCTCAGCCCGATTTTATTCTAATATCAGGCGACACCTTTGATAATATCGAACAAGATTTTAAATCAAAATTAATATTGAAAGAGGGGCTTAAAAAACTTGAAAAAAACGGAATAAAAGTTTATTTAATATGCGGAAATCATGACCCCGTAAATGCTTATAATAAAAATACTTTTGATTTTGACGAAAATTCATTAATAAAAATTATAGGCATAAATTCTGAGAGATACTCGGATTTTACGGTAACCGATAAAGATAATAATAAAATAGCAGTAATTCATGCTTTAAGTTATACGGAAAACCACATGAGTGAAAATCCTTTAAAATATTTCTCTACTATTAAAGAGGATGAAAAGGATACATTTCACATAGGTTTACTGCACTGTGACATAGAAAACTCAGATAACAGCCAGTATGCCCCCTGCAAGGCAGATGAACTCAGGAATTTCAATTATAACTATTGGGCTTTAGGCCATATTCATATTCCGATTAAAAAAGATAATAATATTTTCTATTCAGGAACTCTTCAAGGCAGAAATCCCAAAGAAACAGGGATTCACGGATTCAGATTTATAAAAGTCAATAATAATATAATAATCGAAAATAAATTTATTCCCTCTGATATTATCAGATTTGAAGATATGGAAATAAACTTATCCGATACAAAAGATATAACATCCTCATATTCAGATATTTCAGATAAATTAAATAACTTTATCTTAAATGAAACAAATTCTTTATGTGAATTATTTCTTATAAGACTTAAACTTAAGGGAAATATAGAGTTTTATGACGAAATAAATGATGAATATTATAAAACAATAACAGAAAAGATAAAGGATATTTTCAGTTCAAAAATATATATTTCTGATATAAATAACGAAACAAATCCCAAAATTGATGAAAATATTCTGAAAAATGATGACGGGATATCGGGTGAAATATATAGAACTGCCGATAACGAAAATATTAATGAAGCTTTTAATAAGGCTCAAGCTGATTTTAGCAATATAATTTCATATTGCAAATTTACGGATGAAGAATACAGTCAATTTAAAACAGAACTTTATGAGGAAATAAAAAAATCATTAATAAATTTAGCTAATAACGTTTACTTTAATGAAAATAAAGAGGATATAGTATATGAATAAATTCACTATTGATAACGTTATTATAGAAAAAAGCGATAAAGATATAAAAACCGGTGTTAAATACAATTTTGAGGAAGGTATAAATATAGTCTGCGGTAAAAATGAAGCCGGCAAAAGCTCATTAATGAAATTTCTCAAAGGCGCATTCTTTTGTCCGAATAAAATTGATAACGGCAAAATTTTCTTTTCAATATGGGAAAAGGGCTTAAAAAAATCTTATCGTGCAGATATAAAAAATGACAGAAAAAAGGACAAACGCTGCATATTATATAACTCCGATAACGAAACGGAAAATTATTCTTTAATTGCAAATAATATTAACCAAAAGTATTTTGAACAAGGGTTTACCATAAATCTTGATGATTTAATAAGTTTGGAATATGACAACAGTAAAACCCTTATCAACGTGATAAAAGACCCTTCGGGTGATAAGCTCGGCAGCTATACAAAGGAATATGAAACACAAATATCAAAGTATATGGGAGCAAATAAAAAACCTAAAAATACAATTACAGAAATAACGGACAAAATTAATTCATTAAACATTAAAATATCAGAATTATCAAAAAAAGAATCTGACTACAACAGTTATATAATGCAAATTCGAAAACTTGATGATGAAATACAAGTTCTTGAACAAAAAGAAAAGTCTTTAGTTATTTTTACCAATCTTCAACAATATAATCAATCTTTATTAAAATACAATGATGATTTACAAAAACTGATTTCGGAATTTAACGAAAAATTATATCAAAATAAAGAAATCTATCTTAAAATCATTCAAAATACGGGAAAATTTGAATCAAATATCGAAAATATTATTAAAAACAAACAAAAACTTGAAGCAGTTAGTGTGCAATTAGCTTCCGATATTAACAGATTAAATAATGACTTTAATACCCGTCTTGATGAAGAACAAATTATTAATTTTAATATTAATTATGAAAATGTTAATAAAATAAATATGTTAACAGAAACCATTAATGAAGCAAAAAATGATATTAAAAATTACGAAAAAGATATTGAAAATTCAGAATTTACAATCCTGAATTTAAAAAAAGAATCTGAAATTCTGGATACAAAGTATAACAAAAAAATAAATAAAATTTTAAATCCCTTAATTTATTTATTGTTCTTTATATTCTTATCTTTTATAGGAATTTATTTATTTACTCAAAATATGTATCCTGCTGCAATAAGTTCATCAGTTGCATCTATTTTGTTTTTTATTATTTTTATAGTTTTAAAATTGGAAAATAACCATAAAATAATTAAGCAAAAAATTGAACAAAACAACAATAATATTCTGATAAACCAAGAAAAAATCCTTATATTAAAGGATAAGATAAAAGAAATTCACAACAAAATCGAGCAAAATTCTGTTGAAATAAATAATATTATTAAAGAAGATAACGAAAATGTATATCTTCCAATAAAAAACTATATTCAAATTTTAGAACTCATAAAATCAATAAAAACCAAACTTATTGAAAAAAGAAATATTGTTGATGAAATAAATGAATTTGAATTAAAAAACGAAAAAATAGTTAAAGATTTTAATGATTTTATAATACAAAACGAAATTAATATTTTATTAAATACCGATTTAAAAGAAAATACTGATAAATTAATAAAATTAAATGAAGAAAACAATAAATTAAAAACTCAAATCAGCTCTCTAAATACATTAATAGATAATGTAAAAAACAAGATAGCAGAACTTGAAAAAGAAAAAATTCAAACGGAATATAAAATCAATATTGAAACACAAACCCATGAAGACTTGGTACAAATTAAAAAAATTAAACAAAATGAAAAAACAGAACTTTTAAAACAATATAATTTTAAAGATTTTGAGAGTATATCAAGTTTAAAAAATGAAAAAAATATACTTATAAATTCACTTCGTAAAATTTTAAAAAGCCTGATATTAAATAAAGCAAAACAAATAGTAACTGAAAAAGCAAAAAATAATTTTGATAAAACTCAACCTGATTTAATTAATGCTCAAAAATATTTATCAATCATAACAGGAGGCAAATATACGCTGATAAATGCCTCAGCAGAAGAAATAACAAACAAAGACGGAACAATAATAAAGAAATGGAATGAACTGTCAAGAGGTACAAAAGAACAATTATATCTGGCATTAAGATTAGGTTATGCTTCTAATTATTCCAAAGATAAATCAACTCTTATGCCTAACGGCAAACCTGATTTGCCTGTTATTATTGATGATGCGTTCGTTAATTTTGACTTTGAACGTATTGAAAATGTTTTTAATTGTTTAAATGAAATTTCTAAAACAAATCAAATTATTTATTTTACCTGTCATGGAGATTTTATTATGAACAGATTAAACCAAGATGTAAATGTTATTAATATAGATTAATTATTTTCGTTTGTTTTATACTTAGAATATGAATTTTTATGATAACGAAATAAATAAATTAAAAGAAAAAGACAGTTTCAGGTATATTCCTGATATCGAAGAAAAATACGGGAAATATCTTTTGGTAGACGAAAAGAAAATGCTCAATTTGTCATCAAATGACTATCTTAACCTTTCAACCGATAAAGAGTTAATTGATGAATTTATAAATAAAAACAAGGATTCAAATGAGTTTATATTCTCTTCGGCATCCGCAAGACTGTTAACGGGTACTTCCCGTATCTATAAAAGGCTTGAAGAAAATACGGCAAAATTATTTAATAAAGAAGCATGCCTGTTATTTAACACGGGATATCAGTGTAATTTAGGGGTTGTATCTTCTTTGGTAAACAGAGATGACGTCATTTTTTCCGATAAATTAAACCATGCAAGCATAATTGACGGTATGAAGCTTTCGGGGTGTGATTTTTACCGTTACAGGCATTTAGACTATAATCATCTGGAAGAAATGCTTATAAAACACCGCCAGAATTATAAAAAGGCAATAATAATATCGGAATCGGTATTCAGTATGGATGGAGATACAGCCGATATAAACAAACTCATTGAATTAAAAAATAAATATGACTGTTTATTAATGATAGATGAGGCTCATGCTTTTGGAATATTCGGTTCAAATTTAGCGGGAGTTTCAGACAAAGAAAACAATTTAGAAAAAGTAGACATAATAACTGCAACTTGGGGCAAGGCTTTTGCTTCTATGGGTGCATTTTGTGTTTCAAATAAAACCATAATCAATTACCTCACAAATAAAGCGGATTCATTTATATTTTCGACGGCACTACCTTCCGTTAACGTTATGTGGTCAAATTTTCTTTTGGAAGAAAAATTTAACAGGGTAAAAGAAAAGTCGATAAAGCTGAATCGATTAATTAAAGAAGCACACGGCTATATAAATGACGGCGGAAAAACTCAAATTATACCAATAATTATAGGGGATAATCATAAAACGGTAAAAATAGCACAGCAGTTAAGGAGTATGGGGTATTTTGTTCTTCCCGTAAGACCTCCGACGGTTCCCGTTAATACCTCGCGTTTAAGGTTGTCTTTAAGTGCGGATATAACAATTGAAGAATTTAAAACAGTTTCGGACACGGTAAAAAAGGCATTGAATGAAATATAATTGGTTAAACAGAGAAAATAATTCAAAAATTATAGTATTTTTTAACGGCTGGGGAATGGATGATTATGTTATCAAACATTTAAAAAGCGAAAATTTTGATATTTTATCCTTTTGTGATTATGAAAGTTTTGAAGATATAAATATTGATTTTTCGATTTACAGCGAAAAAATACTTATATGCTGGTCAATGGGGGTATATATTGCCAACCTTTATTATGAAAAGTTTAAAAATTTTGACCGTTTTATTGCCGTAAACGGCACTCAAAAGCCTATTGACGATAAATGGGGAATACCAATAGCAATATATGATTTAATGATTGATAATTTCAATGAAACAACTGTTTCAAGGTTTATGAAGAAAATGACATTATCTGATGAACTTGTTTCTTATAAATCAAGAAGTGACGAAGAATTAAAAAATGAACTCATTTCAATTAAAAAATTAAATCCTGACAAATATTTAAAATTTGATAAGGCAATTATTTCAAAGAAAGATAAAATTATTCCCGCTAAAAATCAACTCGCCTTCTGGCAGGAACAAGGTGTTAAAATTAAAGAAAAAGACCTGCCTCATTATATATTTAACACCTGCTCTTTTTGGAGCGATTTATTATGATAAATAAATCACTTGTAAAAAAAAGGTTTGAAAAAAGCCTTAAGACCTATGACGATAATGCAATTGTACAAAAGCTCATGGCGGAAGAATTAATAAAAATTCTCCCCCTCAAAAATTATGATAATATTCTTGAAATAGGTACGGCTACAGGCATTTTGACAAAAGAAATTAAAAAGAATATCAAATTTAAAACATTTTATGCAAATGACATTGTTGAATCGTCAAAAGAATATATTAAAAAAATTATTCCGGAAGTTAATTTTATTACGGGAGATATTGAAGAAATTAAGCTTTCAGGCAGTTATGATTTAATAATATCAAATGCCTGTTTTCAGTGGTGCAGCGATATAAATATATTGATTTCAAAACTTAAAGAGCATTTAAATGATAACTCAATACTTGCCTTATCTATGTTTGGGGATGATAACTTAAAAGAAATAAAAGCTGTATTTAACATGAAAAATACTTTTAATCTGCCTGACGTGGTAAAATACAAGGAGGATAAAATAAAACTTTATTTTGATACTCCTAAAGATGTTTTGCGTCATTTAAAGCTCACAGGAGCAAATGCACTAAAGGAATTTAAGTTTACAAAAAGCAGACTTTTGAAGTTTGAAGAAGAATACAAACACATGTTCAGCGAAAACGGCAAGGTATATTTAACTTATAATCCCGTTTATTTTCTTATATCGAAGAACGGTATTGAATAGCCTGTGCAAGGTGTTTAGAGTTAATATTTTTGCTTCCGTCCAAATCAGCTATTGTTCTTGATAATTTTAATACTCTGTCATAGGCTCTTGCAGACAGATTAAACTTTTTGGATGCTTCTTTAATTAAAAGCGAAGAATCACTGTCTAAAATGCAGAATTTCTTAATTAATTTGGGAGTTAATTCCGAGTTTGTATAAATTCCAAGCCCCTTATATCTTTCAAGCTGAATATTTCTTGCTTTTATAACTCTTTCTCTGATTTGAGAAGAAGATTCAACCGAGGGTGAATTTTTATCCATAAGCTCATTTATTTTAAGCCTTGGAACATCAATAACAATATCTATTCTGTCTAATAAAGGCCCCGACAACTTAGAGCGGTACTGTTTAATTTGATGTTCCGAGCATTTACACTGTATTTCGCTGTCACCGAGGTATCCGCATGGACAAGGGTTCATGGCTGCGAGCAGAATAAAATCAGACGGGAATTCAAGCCTCATTTTTGCTCTTGCAATAACTATTTTCCCGTCCTCTAAAGGCTGACGAAGAACTTCAAGAACACCTCTTGGGAATTCAACAAATTCGTCAAGAAACAAAACTCCCCTGTGTGCTAAGGTTATTTCACCGGGTTTTGGATTAGAACCTCCTCCAATAATACCTATAGAA
>CANQCO010000045.1 GCA_947589705.1 Candidatus Gastranaerophilales bacterium | reverse complement strand
TTTAATTTTTCCTACAACTTTCTTTGCCATTTTGTTTTCTCCTTTCGTGGTAATGGCGGAATTTTACTTCCTTCCACTGTTTGTATATTTTTCATTTATTAAATAGCTACACCCTTTGGACTTTCGTCCGTCCGGAATTTCGCCTCTTGAAATTCCTTCTCGCGTTTGCCTGTCGTTCGTTCGCCTTTGGCTGTCCTCACTTCGGCATCCGCTTTCCTCGGGTTCGCTTTGCTCCACCCTGCGGAATTTCGCTATATCTTTTGAATTTGCTTATATTCAAGCTCTACAGGCGTTTCACGTCCGAATATCGATACCATTGCTCTTAATTTAGATTTATCCGGATAAACTTCTGTAATATCACCAATAAATTCAGAGAACGGACCTGAAATAATTCTGACCTTATCACCTGCTTTAACATCAAGTTCAACTTTCGTAACCTGATTTTGTGTTTTATGAATGATTTTCTTAATTTCACTGTCTTTTGCGGGAATCGGTTTTTTCGCAGACCCGACAAATTTTGTTACTCCTGCCGTATGTCTTACTACATACCAAGAATCATCATCCATTATCATTTCAACAAGAACATAACCAGGGAATATTTTTTCTTCTCTGTCGGTTTTCTTGCCATCTTTCATTTTTGTAATTGTTTTCTGGGGTACTTCTATTCTGAATATTTTATCCCCCATATTCATATATTCTATACGTTTTTCGAGGTTAACTTTAACCTTATTTTCATGACCTGAATAAGTATGAACAATATACCATCTTTTTTGCGGTGCTTTAGCTTCTTTCTGTGCTTCCTTAAACTCGGTTTCTTTTTCTTCTATTATTTCTTCTTGTTTAGAAACACCTTCCTGTCCAAGTTCCATATCAGCCAAATGTTCTACTATTTCTTGTTTATCTTTTGTCATTAGTTAATAATTCCTATCTTCTTCTACTCGTTATGTTCCAAGTTTGAATACATTTTTAATAATTGCTTCAAACAGGATATCCAAACCGTAAGTATATATTGTAAAGGCAATAACGATAACAAGTACTATTACTGTTTGGACTACAACTTGTTTCCTTTCCGGCCAGGTTATCTTACCCCATTCCGATTTTACACCTTTAAAGTATGTTACGAATTTTTCCATTGATTTTCCTTTTTATAATTCGCGCCCTGAAGGACTCGAACCCTCGACATCCGGTTTTGGAGACCGACGTTCTACCAACTGAACTAAGGACGCTCACTATATTTGCCTTATTTCGTTTCTTTATGTAATACGTGTTTTTGGCAGAATGGACAATATTTATTCAATTCCATTCTTTCTTTTGTGTTCTTTTTGTTCTTTACTGTTGTATAGTTTCTTCTTTTGCATTCTTCACAAGCAAGAACTACCATTCTGTCGTTTTTTCCTTTGATTCCCATTGTGTTTTTCCTTATTATTTCTATTTCTCTTTACAATAGAAATTATAGAATATATCCTTTTTCCTTATATTCTACTTCCTTTGTTTAAAATTACTGTTAATATCATATATTAAACATATTTTTTTTCAAACATAAATTTACAAATCGCAAAAAATATATTAGAATTATACCTGGTTAGTTGGAGGAGGATAATATGACCATTAGTATTAGGAGTGCATTTAAAAATACATTATCAGAACAATATAACAAATTAAATATTTTTGTTTATTTGATTTTAGCTATAATTGCTCAATTAAGTTTTACATTTATAAAAAAGGGAGTATCAAATGAAACTATAATTACAGCTGTTATAGTATTTCTAATCTTTAGTTTGTTAACAAGCGGTATTAATATGCTGGGAGTTCACAATTTATATAGAGAAAAGAAATCTGTTTTCCCATCTATAGTTGACGATTTTGCTAATATTTTACTTATTTCGTTAAAAGCATTAGCCGGAGCTTTATTAAACGGTGTTATATTCGGCATTATAATAGGAATTATTCTTTTTGTTCTATCTTTTATGAAGCTGCAAGCCGTAGTTGCTATATTAGGTATAATTTTGTATTTCGCACTAATTTTATTAACAATAACACTTAATTTCCAATTTTTAACAACTTTAAAATTTAAAGAATATTTCAATTATAAAAAAGTATTTAAAACAATAATAAGTAATATCAAATCATTTATAATATACATTTTTAAGATTATTGTTATTATCATAGCAGTTGTTTTAATCGACCTTTGTATTACTATTCCGATTGGTTTTATATTTGGAGTTTCTTCAATTGTACCAATCGCAAATCCGGCAGTGTCCACATCAAATGCTATTATTATATCATCTCTTATAGCAACAATAATCGGCGGTCTCGGAAGTATTATTACTTTGGACTTAACAGGACAGTTTGTAAGAATTATTTTTCCGAGAGAAAAACAATAAAATCGATAATAAAAACGGGAGTTAAAACTCCCGTTTTTTAATTAATATTTTTTGCACAAAGATAAGCACCGGACCAGCAGTTTTGAAGATTAAATCCTCCCGTGAATCCGTCTATATTTAATATTTCTCCAATGAAATACAAATTATTATGAAGTTTAGATTCCATTGTTTTTGAATTAATCTCATTTAAGTCAACTCCGCCTGCGGTTACTATTTCTGAATCCTTTATTCTGCCTTTAACATGCAGTTTTAATGCAGTAAGAGAATTTATTAATATTTCTTTTTCAGCTTTTTTTATTTGTGCTGTTTGTTTTGTTCCTTCTATCGAATTTATTTTTAAAATTTCAGAAATAAAAGCTTCTGGTGCAAATCTTGAAAAAGCTTTTTTTATTGTTTTTACGGGATTATTTTTTAAATATTCTTCTATTTCTTCTCTGCTTTCTTTTGTGAGTTTTAATGTTATCTCAAAAGGCAAATCATCATAGGCGCACAGGGAAGAAATTTTAAAAATACAAGGTCCAGTTATAAATTTATGAGCGAACAGAATATCACCTTCAGCGCTGTATTTATTCACTTTTGCCTCGACATTTTTAAATGTAAGTCCTGAAAGCTTATAAAAATTTTTTTCTTCTATATCTAAAGCACATAAAGAGGGAACAGGTTTTATTATATTATGCCCCAGCTGTTTAGCAAGTTCAAAGCCATCATTTTTACCGCCTGAAGCTATAATTACAACATCAAATTCATATTTTGATTTTTTTGTATGAAGTATAAACTTGCCGTTTAGCTTTTCAATTTTTATGACATTTTCTTTTATATACTTAAAATTTTGACATCCAAGATGTTTTCTCAAAATTTCAACAGTTTTTTTTGAACTGTCAGAGGACGGAAATACTCTTTTATCCTTCTGTACATAAGTTTTTATACCTAAATCTTCAAAGAGTTTACGGGTTTGGCTTTGAGAAAACCTTGAAAAAACGGACAGCAGAAATTTATTGCCTCTCGGATAATTTTTCACAAACTCTTTAACATCATCTTCGGCATATGTAAGGTTGCATCTTCCGCCGCCTGTCGGAAGAAGCGTTGAAAAAGGCGGTTTTTCATCAAATCCAAAAATTTTATTATAGGGATTTTTAACAAGCAAAACGCTGGCTAAACCGCCTGAAGCACCTAGTCCTATAACGGCAATATTTAATTCGCTGTCAAACTTTGCCGCCGCCTCATAGTCGCCGTTCAAATGCTCTCCTTTTAAAGCTGCCGCTTCAAAATTTTGCAAATATTTCTTATTGCGAAATTTTCTGGGGCTTTTATATATCGACTCTTGTTCCATATAAAAATACGTCGTCTACTGTTTCTAATTCTTCATGAAGCTGCAACAGAGATTTTTTATACTTTGGATGTTCATAATCAGGTATTAATTCAAGCAAAGGAACTATTGCAAATGCTCTTTCATGCAAATGCGGATGCGGAATTATCAAGTCAGGCTCATTTATAATCAGATCTCCATAAAATAAAATATCTATGTCAATATTTCTCGGTTCATAATTTTTTGATTCTGTTTTTTTTCTACCCATTTGAATTTCGGTATTTTTACATAAGTCAAGCAATTCTCTGGGCGATAACTTCGTTTTTACCTCAATAACCGCATTAACAAACCAATCAAGCTCTTTATTACCCCAAGGTTCTGTTTCATAGAATGCAGATGAACGTACAACCGTTACCATTGATGTCTGTGTAAGCATTCTAACCGCTTGCTGTATATTACCAAGCTTGTCTCCTAAATTTGAACCTAAACACAAATACGCTACTGCCATTAGAACTCCTATATAATAACATTGTATTATTCTTTTTTATTTTTTACAAGAATATTAAATTTTTAATTAAAATTTGTAATATTATTAAATACCAAAAAGATATTTATGTTAAACTTTTTGTATGTTTACAGGACTTATAGAAGAACAGGGAAAAATAAAAGAAATAAAGACTTCTTCATCAGGTATGGAGATTGTTATCGAATGCAGTAAAATATTAGAAGACATTAACCAAGGTGCAAGCATTTGTATAAACGGAGCCTGCCAAAGTGTTATTTCATTCGGCACCGATTTTTTTACCGTTCAAGCTTCTAATGAAACATTGAAAGTAACCAATTTTAAAACTCTCAAATCAGGTGACATTGTAAACTTAGAAAGAGCATTAACATTAAGAAAAAGACTTGACGGGCATATAGTATCAGGTCATATCGACTGCACTGGCGTTTTTGTTCAATCTATAGATGACGGTTTTTCTAAAAAATTGTTTTTTAAACTGCCCGATAATTTTAAAAAATATGTCATTTATAAAGGCTCTGTTGCAATTAACGGAGTTAGCCTTACAATTGCCTCCATAGAAGATAATATATTTTCCGTAGAACTTATCCCGGAAACAATAAAATCAGTTAATCTATCCGGCTTAAAGAAAGGTGATATTGTAAACATTGAAACAGATATAATGGCTAAATATGTTGAAAAAATTTTAATTTCAAAAGATAATACAAGTAAAATTAATTATAATTTTTTATCGGAGAACGGATTCGTTTAATATGAGTGAAATTAAGTTTAATACAATAGAAGAAGCAATAGAAGATTTTAAAAACGGCAGACCTATTATAGTAGCTGATGATGAAGACAGAGAAAATGAAGGTGACGTTATTATTCCGGCTCAATTTGCAACACCTGACGTTATCAATTTTCTGATTTCAAAATGCAGAGGTGTTGTATGTCTTGCCTTGACAAGAGAAAAAGCGGATAAACTCGGATTGTCCGAAATGGTGAGCCATAATACTGACCCTAAAGGCACAGCATTCACACAGAGTATAGACGCTGTTAAAAAATACGGAGTAACAACAGGCGTAAGTGCTTATGATAGAGCAAAAACAATAGAAGTTGCCGTTGCAAATGATGCAACATCATCCGATTTATCACGCCCCGGGCATATATTTCCTTTAATTGCACGCACGGGCGGTGTACTTGAAAGAGTCGGACACACTGAAGCCTCAGTTGATTTAGCTCGATTAGCAGGTTTAACTCCTGCTGCCGTTATATGCGAAATAGTTAACGATGACGGTACAATGGCAAGAAGAGATAACCTTGTAGAGTTTTCAAAACAGCATAATTTAAAATTTATAACCGTAGCCCAGTTAATTGAATACAGACTTCAAAAAGAAATGTTTATGGTACGTGAAGCAGTTGCAAACCTGCCGTCTGACTTTGGAGATTTTAAAGTATACGGCTACACTAATAAACTTAACGGAACTGAGCAAGTCGCAATTGTTAAAGATGACGGAACGGATAAAATTCCGCTGGTGCGTGTACATTCTGAATGTCTTACGGGTGACATATTCCACTCTAAAAGATGTGACTGCCAAAATCAATTAGAATCAGCTTTAAGACTTATTGAAGAATATGGAAAAGGCGCTCTTATTTATATGAGAGGTCACGAAGGCAGAGGTATAGGTCTCGTTAATAAAATAAAAGCTTATGCTCTTCAAGAGAAAGGACAAGATACGGTTGAAGCAAATATATCATTGGGTTTTCTTCCAGACTTAAGAAACTACGGCATAGGCGCTCAAATTCTTAGAGACCTGGGCTATACCAAATTTAAACTTATTACTAATAACCCGACTAAAATTATTGCACTTAAAGGTTATGGTTTAGAAGTAGCCGAAAGGGTAGCTTTAAAAACACACTTAAATAAGTATAATGAAAAATATATTCACACTAAAGTAGACAAAATGGAACACTTAATTGATTTATAAGAGAAAAGGATATGGCTAGTATTACAATATATAAAGTAGATCAATATAATACCGCTTACTATAAAATATTTTCGGGAGTTTATAACAACTTTCGACAATATGCTGCTGCTGATTATAATTTTGAACTTGCGCCTTTAGACTATGATAATTTTATTAAAAGTATTGAAAAAGGTCTGTTAAACTGCCTGATTCTTTTTGAAGATGATATTCCAACAGGATTTCTTGTTTATACTACAATTATTTCTGAATCCATTGAATTAAATATTATACACTGTATCGGAAACGAAAATATTAATTCAAAACGCAGATTACTTTTAGAAAAATTTATTGAAATTAACAAACCTTTAATGAGAGAAAGAACTGTAACATATCCTATGCTTGGGAAACAAGCCTCTTTTATTCAGGATATAGAAGAATACGGATTCAAAACCGTTAATACATCTGTTATGGCTTTTAATTTCTCCGATATTAACGCAATAAATAAATCAAAAGAAATATATGTTCCAAAACTCCCAAAAGATTTTACCATTACAAATTGGAAAACAATATATTCAAGAGAAGCATCTGATATAATATATCAGGCATTCAGAGATTCATCAGATGCACTCTTTGACAACCGTTTTTCAACTGTTCAGGGCTGCCGTGATATACTTGATAAAATTACAGAAAATATCTACGGACAATTTTTGCCCGGAATTACAAAGGTTCTTGTCTATAAAAAACGTCCCGTTGGATTTTGCTTTGCTAATTTAACCAATGACAAAATAGCTAATGTTCCTATTGTTGCCATATTAAAAAAATACAGACATCAAAGATACGGGAAAATGCTATTAAAATACTTAATTGATAATCTCTTAACTTCTGCTATTACAGGGGGATGGGAATTAAAAGAAATTAATGCGAGTTGTGATTCCGATAATATGGCAGCTGTTAACATGTATAATGCCAACGGATTTACCGAGCAATACTCTTATCCGATGGCATATCATCCCGCTTCTAATATTTAATTATTGCTAAATACAACCTTCATTGTTGCCAAGTTCTTTATAGCAAGCAATTTATGTTTATTTTTTTGTTCTTCATTTATTATAAAAATTCTTGCTATGCGTTGAATTTCTTCTCTTTGCTTTCTTGATGTAATACAATAAGCATTTTTTATTGGTTCAGATATCGTACCTAAAACTACATTAAGCTGTTGTTCGTTCATTATTCCCCCAGAAAGAAGTTTAATTTCCCTAGTATTTATATAAAGTTTTTTTTTATAAAAGAATTGCCTTTTTTTTAAACAATTGTTAAAATTTTCGTTACATAATAAGGAGATATAGAATGATTGTTGATAATATTAAAAATGCTGAGAAATACTATTGTTTACACAAAGATTTTAAAACTGTTTTTGATTTTATAAAAAATAATGATTTAGATAAATTAGAATGCGGAAAACACCAAATCAAAGGTGATGAAGTATTCTTTAATCTTCAGGAATATGAAACAAAGCCATTACAAAAGCTTGAAGCACACAAAAAATATATTGATATTCAAGTAGTTGTATCAGGTGAAGAATATATGGGTTATACAAATTTAGATAATACAAAAATTACAGAAGAATATGCGAAAGACAAAGATGTTATGTTTTTATCAGGCAGTGTGGATAAAATAAAAGCAGATAAAAATGTTTTTTTAATATTTTACCCGCAAGATGCTCACATGCCTGCTCTTTGTATGGACTATTCAAGGCACGTAAAAAAAGCTATTTTTAAGATTTTGATTTAATTTTCATTTCTAATTCTTTGATTTTTGTTTCAGATATTGATCCAGATATTGTTTCACTGTCTTTTATCAATTCTAAAATAGAAAGAGCCTCTTCATACTGTCCAAGATTATAATATAAATCCGCCATATTTAGATATTCAACAGAATAATTTCCGTAACTGGCTGCTATATCATATAAGTCTAAAGCAATTGGAGAAAATTCAGCATATAATTTATTCTGATTGTTATAATATGAAATCATTCTTTCCTTGATACTTTTTGCAGTTTTAGAAGCAAGAATCCCTTTTAACGGAGATATTTTTTCCATATTTATCATAACAAGTTGTATATTATACTTTGAATTAGGCATTAATTTTGAAAGAATTTTTGACTTACATATAAATACAGGTGCTGATAAATATAATAGTATACACGTCAAAAAAACACATACTTCTATGTTTTTAACTGATTTTTCTTCTATATATTTAGCTTTAAAAGAAAGTATTATTAATGCTATCAATAAAACAACACTTAACAGAAATATATAGTAATAACTTCCATATAAAATACTTCCAATTTGAAATGATAAAGAATTAAAATAATTATTAATATAAAGTAATATAAAACTTGCTGTAAATAAAGCAATAGATATTACTAAAGTACAAAGATATAAAATATGCCAGAGTTTTGTCATTTTATTCCTGAGTAAAATATAAAAAATTATAAGAAACGGTATTAATACTAGAGATATGACATTTACAATATAAAAAATATAATTTTCAGACATATTAAATCCTTCATTTTTTAAGTTTATTTTACAATAAAATAATCAAATTAACAAATGTATACAAAAGACTGGAAAAAAATTTGAAATTGATGTAATATGTCAAAGTATGTCCGAACAAAATTTTACGATAAGACACGAAGTGGTGTGAGTAAAATTTTGAGAGTGACGTTATTGAAAAGGTGAGCACTCGTACAGCGACGAGGAGTCGGTGGTAGAGTGCGACACTAGATTAAATTTTTTTGAGCAAAAGGGGTAATAAATTATGAATATGAACAGTGTTTTTAATTTTGTTAAAGCTATTTTAAACCTTTTGTTCGCTTGGCTTTCCGTTAGTAAAAACAACTGGGCTTGGTGCCGTGTTAAAGTCAACAATCGCTATTACAGATAATTAGTTTTTTATTTTACGATTTGTTGGCTGAACATTGAAAACTTTTGTTTATTTACAAAAGTCTTCGTTCGTTTTACTGTGTTTACATAAAAGAAAGAGAGCCGATAATAATGTTTAGACCAAATTTCAATGAAATAGAAAATATTTCTGGAGATTATAAATTTATTCCTATATCTAAAGAAATATTTTCTGATATTACAACACCTATAGAAGTTTTAAAAAGATTAAAAGCTATAGACAGTCATTGTTTTTTATTAGAGAGTGTTGAAAAAGCCGAGAAGATAGGAAGGTATTCTTTTTTAGGGTTTGAACCATCAATGGAAATTACCTGTCAAAATAACATTTTAAAAATAAAAACAGACAATAGCACTCAAACAATAGAAACAAATAGACCTCAAGACTATATAAACCAAATAATTAAAGAACATAAAAGTCCTTCTTTTGATTATCTGCCTACATTTACAGGCGGACTTGTCGGGTATTTTTCTTATGATTTTATAAAATATTTTGAACCGAAATTAAAGCTTGACGCAATGGATGAAGAAAATTTTAAAGATGTTGATTTAATGCTTTTTGATAAAGTCATTGCTTTTGATAATATCAGGCAAAAAATTATCTTAATAGTTAATATCAAAACAGATAATTTAAAAGAGAACTATGAAAATGCAGTTAAAGAGCTTGAAAGATTAACTGATATTATTGAAAACGGAGAGCCTTATAAAATTAAAAAAGGTATATTAAAATCCGATTTTAGATCTCTATTTGATAAAGAAAAATTCTGCAATATGGTAGAAAAAGCAAAAGAATATATAAAAGAGGGAGATATATTTCAGGTTGTACTATCTAACCGTTTTGACGCAGACTATGAAGGTGATTTATTAAATACATATAGAACACTAAGGACAATAAATCCCTCTCCATATATGTTTTACTTTGGGAGTAACGATTTAGAAATAGCTGGGGCTTCGCCTGAAACTTTGGTAAAACTTGAAAATTCTAAATTATATACATTTCCCCTTGCAGGTACACGAAAACGAGGAAATACAAAAGAAGAAGATGAAAATCTTGAAAAAGAACTTTTGTCTGACAAAAAAGAACTTGCAGAACATAATATGCTCGTTGACTTAGGAAGAAATGATATAGGCAGAATTGCTAAATTCTCAACCGTTAAAGTTGATAAATATATGTCAATAGAAAGATTTTCGCATGTTATGCACATAGGCTCTACTGTAACAGGTGAAATAAGAGATGATATGGGACAATTAGACGCAATAGGTTCTATTCTGCCTGCAGGAACTCTATCGGGCGCTCCTAAAATAAGAGCCTGTGAAATAATTAACGAGCTTGAAAACAATAAAAGAGGTATATATGGAGGTGCAATAGGTTATCTTGACTTTACAGGCAATTTAGATACCTGTATTGCTATAAGAATTGCATTTAAAAAGAATAACAAAGTTTTTGTAAGAGTCGGAGCAGGTATTGTTTATGACAGCATTGCAGAAAATGAATATTTAGAATGTATTAACAAATCTAAAGCCGTTATGAATGCTCTAAAAACATCAGAGGAGGTTTTATGATTTTACTTATAGATAATTATGACAGTTTTTCTTTTAATCTCTATCAATATATAGGTGAGTTTAATTCGGATATTAAAGTTATAAGAAATAATGAACTTACAATAAAAGAGATTGAAGAGTTA
This sequence comes from Candidatus Gastranaerophilales bacterium, assembly GCA_947589705.1. Taxonomy (GTDB): domain Bacteria; phylum Cyanobacteriota; class Vampirovibrionia; order Gastranaerophilales; family Gastranaerophilaceae; genus Avigastranaerophilus. The sequence goes on along the minus strand of CANQCO010000045.1, from coordinate 7,339 downwards.
AACCCTCAAGCAATTATTATATCCCCTGGTCCCGGTAAACCAAAAGACGCAGGGATTATAGAAGAGGTCATAAAATATTTTTCGGATAAAAAGCCTGTTCTTGGAATTTGCTTGGGACATCAGGCTATATGTGAGGCATTTGGCGGAACTATTACTTATGCAAAAGAAATTATGCACGGAAAAACCTCAAAAGTGAAACTTGATAACAGTTGTGAGATTTTTAGTAATCTGCCTGAATATATTCAAGCAGGAAGGTATCATTCATTAGTAGCACAGAATTCCACACTGCCCGACTGCCTTAAAGTAACAGCCAAAACTGAGAATGATGTTATAATGGCAGTAAAGCACAAAGAATATAATGTTTACGGCTTACAATTTCACCCCGAATCAATACTTACCCCTGAAGGTAAAACAATAATATATAATTTTTTAAGGACGGTTAAATAATGATAACTCAGGCACTTGAAACATTAAGAAACAAAATGAATCTTGATTTTAACACAATGAAAACCGTTATGAACGATATAACGGAAGGTAAAACAGAAGATAAAGACATAATGGAGTTTTTGACACTTTTAAGAGAAAAGGGTGAAAGTATTGATGAAATAACAGCCGCAGCAATGGTAATGAAAGAAAAATGTATAAAAACGCCTCTTGATACCGATAATGTGCTTGACATTGTAGGGACAGGCGGAGACAGAAGTAATACGTTTAATATTTCAACAGCCTCTTGTTTTGTTTCAGCGGCGGCAGGTATACCAACGGCAAAACACGGGAACCGTGCTTTAACAAGTAAATCAGGTGCTATCGATGTTCTTGAAGCGTTAAATATAAACATTAATAAAACACCTGATGAAGAAAAAGAAATATTTAATAAACTGAACTTATGTTTTATGTTTGCTCAAAACCATCATCCTGCAATGAAATATGCACTAAATGCAAGAAAACAGCTTAAATTCAGGACATTATTTAATATTTTAGGCCCTCTTACCAATCCTGCAGGTGCTAAATCACAATTATTCGGGGTATTTGATAAAAATCTTACAAGAACATTATGCGAGGTTATTAATAATCTTGGAGTTAAAAATACCCTGGTAATTCACGGCAAAGACGGACTGGACGAAGCTACAGTATGTGATGAAACATATATTTGTGAGTCAAGAAACGGCATTATAAAAGAATATACAATAAATCCTGAAATGTTCGGTATGAAACGTGCAAAAAAAGAGGATTTAATCGGGGGCAGTCCTAATGAAAATGCTCAAATTATAAGAAATATTTTTGAAAATAAAGATAAAAGCGCAAAAAGAGATATAGTTATACTCAACTCTGCACTCGCAATTTATACTTATAATACGGCAAAAACAATTGAAAAAGGAATAGAAATTGCCTCAGATACCATTAATAATGGTAAAGCTCTTCAAAAACTTAATGATTACATAAAATTCACGAGTGAAACACATTATGACAATATTAGATAACATTGTAGAAAAAACAAAAATAAGAGTAGAAAATTTAAAAAACACAACAGATATCAATGCTTTTAAAGAAAAAGCATTAAATTTAATGAGCGAAAAATTCATATTTGAAAAGGCTTTAAAAAAAGAAGAATTAGCTTTTATCTGCGAAATTAAAAAAGCTTCCCCTTCAAAAGGTATTATTGCACAGGATTTTGAGTATTTAAAAACAGCAAAAGAATATGATAAAATCGGCGCAAGCGCAATATCTGTTTTAACAGAGCCTTATTTCTTTTTGGGAAGAAATGAATACTTAAGTGAAATTAAAGATAATATTTCAATTCCCGTTTTAAGAAAAGATTTTATTATTGATGAGATACAAATATATGAAGCAAAAATAATTAAAGCTGATGCAATACTCCTTATAGTGTCACTTTTAAATGAATATAAACTGACAAAATATATAGAAATAGCAGATAATCTCGGGTTATCAGTCCTTGTTGAGGCTCATAATAAAGATGAAATTGATACGGCTTTAAAATCACATGCAAGAATTATAGGGGTTAACAATCGTAATTTAAAAGATTTTTCGGTTGATATTAATAACAGTATAAATTTAAGGAAATATGTTCCCGAAAATATTCTTTTTGTATCAGAAAGCGGAATAAAAACAAAAGAAGACATTAAAAATTTAAAAGATAACAACGTAAATGCTGTTTTAATCGGTGAAACATTTATGAAATCAAAAGATAAAGCCCTTGAACTTAATAAACTGAAAGAGGGTTTAAGATGAAAATTAAAATCTGCGGTTTGACAAGTTTAAATGACATATCATACGTAAATGAAGCACTTCCTGATTTTATAGGTTTTATTTTTGCAGAATCAAGCAGACGAAAAATCACTATAAATAACGCCTTAGAAATGAAAAAATTGTTAGATAAAAGAATAAAAAGCGTAGGAGTTTTTGTTAACGAAGATATAAAAACAATAGCAGATATAAGTTCACAAGGAATAATTAATTTGATTCAGCTGCACGGAAGTGAAGATAACGGCTATATAAACGAAATAAAAAAAATAACCTCCCTTCCCGTTATAAAAGCCTTTAAAGCACAAGAAGCAGATGAAAGGACAATAAATTCCTCATTATGTGATTATGTTTTAATTGATTCATATGACGGAAACTCTTTTGGCGGAACTGGTAAAACATTTAACTGGGGAATTATCCCCAAAAACATAAAAAAACCGCTGTTTTTAGCAGGAGGATTAAATTATAATAACGTTGATAAAGCAATCAAAAATATAAATCCCTACTGTTTAGACATTAATTCGGGTGTTGAAACAAACGGAATTAAAGACAGAGAAAAGATTTTGAATATAGTAAATAAAATAAAAGGATATAAAAATGAGTAAAACAAAATTCGGAATATATGGAGGGCAATATATACCTGAAATTCTGATGACAGAAGTAATAAATCTCGAAAAAGCTTATGAACAATATAAAAATGATAAAAAGTTTAATGAAGAACTGTCAAGTTTACTGAAAAATTATGCGGGGCGCCCTTCCTTATTATATTTTGCGAAGAATATGACAGAAGATTTAAACGGAGCAAAAATATATTTAAAAAGAGAAGATTTAAATCATACGGGTTCCCATAAAATAAATAACGTACTAGGACAGGCTCTGTTAGCAAAATATATGGGAAAGAAAAGAATAATAGCAGAAACGGGAGCAGGTCAGCACGGTGTTGCAACCGCAACCGCAGCAGCTCTTTTAGGACTTGAATGTGAAATATTTATGGGAAGAGAAGACACAATCAGGCAAGCCCTGAATGTATACAGGATGGAATTACTTGGAGCAAAAGTAAATACAGTAACATCAGGCACTCAAACTCTTAAAGATGCGGTAAATGAGGCAATGAGAGAATGGGCATCAAGGACGGAGGATACTTTATATGCACTGGGTTCTGTTATGGGACCGCACCCTTTTCCAACAATCGTTAGAGATTTTCAAAGTATAATTAGTAAAGAAGCAAGACAGCAAATACTTGAATACGAGGGTAAACTTCCTACTACAGTTATAGCCTGCGTCGGAGGGGGAAGTAATTCTATGGGAATGTTTTATAATTTTATTAATGATAAACAAGTTCAACTGATAGGCTGTGAAGCGGCAGGACTCGGAATTGATACAAATAAACACGCTGCAACCGTAACAAAAGGCAGACTTGGGATATTTCACGGTATGAAATCACTGTTTTGTCAGGATGAAAACGGTCAAATTTCTCCCGTATATTCAATTTCAGCAGGACTTGATTACCCCGGGATAGGTCCTGAACACGCTTACCTTAACTCTATAGGCAGAGCAAAATATGTACCAGTTACAGATAAAGAGGCTGTAGAAGCATTTGAATACTTATCAAAAAAGGAAGGTATAATACCTGCTATAGAAAGCGCTCACGCTGTAGCTTATGCCATAAAAACCGCACCAAATATGAAAAAAGATGATATTATTATAATTTGTCTTTCCGGCAGAGGGGATAAAGACGTAGCTTCAATAGCAAAATACAGAGGAAGGATTATAAATGAGTAAAATAATAAACGCATTTAAAGATAAAAAAGCTTTTATAGCATTTTTAACAGCAGGCGACCCTGATATAGAAACTACTAAAGAATGTATTATTGCTATGGAAGAAGCAGGTGCCGATTTAATTGAAATAGGAATACCCTTCTCAGACCCTATTGCTGAAGGTATTGTTATTCAAGGCGCAAATATAAGAGCTTTAAAAAATCACACAAATTTAAATAATGTTTTTCAAATGATAAAAGACCTTAATTCTAAATTAACGGTTCCAATCATCCTTTTAACATATATTAACCCTGTTATGAACTTTGGTTATGAAGAATTTTTTAAGACCTCAGAAAAATCAGGTATTTCGGGAGTCATAATCCCCGACCTGCCTTATGAAGAAAAGGAGGAAATTATATCTCCCGCAGAAAAATACGGCGTTGATATAATTTCTTTAATTGCACCTACTTCAAACGAGAGAATAAAAAAAATTGCGAAAGATGCAAAAGGTTTTGTATATGTGGTTTCATCAATGGGAGTTACCGGTGTCAGAAAAGAAATAACAACCGATGTGGATTCAATGGTACAACTGGTTAAAGAAACAACTAAAACACCCGTAGCAATAGGTTTTGGAATTAACACGACAGAGCAGGCAAAACATTTTTCAGAGATAGCGGACGGAGTTATAGTCGGAAGCGCAATAGTTAAAATAATTGAAAAATACGGTAAAAATTCCCCCGAATACGTTTATAACTACGTAAAAGAGATGAAAGATTCAATAAAAGATTAATAAAACTTGATAAAAAAATGTGTTTTGCCTAATATTTTCATGTGGATAGTACAAAGAAAAGAGGTAAAATATGTCAAGAAGACCCGTTATAGCAGGAAACTGGAAAATGAATAAGCTTCAATCTGAAGCCATAGAATTAACCAACGGAATTATGCAGGCATTAAGAGAAGAAGAAAAATCAGCACTTCCGGAAGTAATAATTGCACCTACATTTACATCATTATATGCTGCAAATAAAGCTTTAAAAGATTGCGGCTGCGGAAAAGTAAGACTAGCAGCACAGAATTGCTACTTTGAAACACAAGGTGCATTTACGGGCGAATGCTCTGTTGAAATGCTAAAAGACGCAGGATGTGAATATATCATTATCGGTCACTCTGAAAGAAGAGAATACTTCGGCGAAACTGATGAAATGGTAAATAAAAAAGCAAAAGCTATTTTAGCTAACGGTTTAATCCCAATTATATGCTGCGGTGAATCTTTAGAACAAAGAGAAGCAGGTGTTACGGACTATCATATCTCATCTCAAATAACAAAAGCTTTAAGAGAATTAACTAAAGAACAGGTTGCAAAATCAATAATAGCTTATGAACCAATATGGGCAATAGGTACAGGAAAAACTTGTGATTCAGTTGAAGCAAACAGAGTTATTGCTATGATAAGAAATGTTGTAAAAGGATTATATGACTCAAGTACCGCTGATTCAATCAGAATATTATACGGCGGAAGCGTAAAACCCGAAACAATAAAAGAACAAATGTCTCAATCAGATATAGATGGCGCTTTAGTAGGCGGTGCAAGTCTTAAAGTTGAAAGTTTCAGCCAAATTGTTAAAGGCGCCATAAGGTAAATAAAGAGAGATTTAAATCTCTCTTTATTATTGCGTATAATTAAACAATTAAGATTATACCGGGAGTGGATAATTATGCCAAAATCATATAAATGTGAACAATTAGAAACAACATTACATTTTCAGCCGGATAAAATAAATTTTTGTTGCAGCAACAAATACGGATTAGGCATCAATATAAAAAAGAATGAAAACATAGATAAAAATGAATTAATCAATACTAAAAAAAAATATATAAAAATGTTAAACAAAGGTATAATTCCAAAAGAATGTGAAGGATGTACAAAACTGCAAAAAAAATCTTTTAAGGATTTTTTCAAATATTCAAAATTGTTGATTAACTACATAATAATAGACCATTTTAAAGAATGTGATTGTGATTGCATATATTGCACCCAAAAAATTATCTATAAAGGCATTAAACAAAAATATCAATTATTACCGTTTATTAAAGAATTATATAAACAAAATATTATAGATAAAAAAAATTTAAAAGTCGAATTTCAGGGCGGTAATGTTTCAATGCTGAATGAATTTGATCAACTTATAAATGAATTTCAACAGAACAATTGCAAAATTTTTTTCATATTAATGAACGGAATTAAATATCTTCCAATTTTAGAAAAAATAAAACCGAATAAAGACAATACAATAGCTATATCATTGGATTGCGGAACGGAAAACACATTCAAAAAAATAAAAAAAATCGATGCTTTTAATGAAACAATCGAAAATATAAAAAAATTGAAAAACAATACATCTTTATTGATATCTTTAAAATATATAATAATAAATGGAATAAATGATAATTTGGATGAAGTTAAGTCTTTTCTTGACATTGCAAATAATTTAAAGGCAGCTTATATTATTTTTGAAATTGATTTTCGTGATACAATGATGAATTATAAAAATGAATTCAAAATTCCGGCTCACTATTATGAAATAATTGAATATGTAAAAAATTATTGTTCGAAAAACAGCATTAAGTTGTTTATTCCTGAATATACAAACAGTGTTTTAAAAAAGGGGAGTAATATATTATAATAAAAACCAATTAATTTATATTCTGAATGTTGTTGAAAGTTTCAATCTCTGTTTTATATTGGCGGTATCAGAATATTGATTGGAAGCATTAAGTTCTATTTCAAGATTTCTTTTACTTTTTATAGGCTTATATGTTAAAACAAGTTCATCCTGCATTGTGTTTTGAGAAACATTCCTTATAAAACGTGTTTTTAAATACAGAGAATCAGAGATTCTAAATTCAGGAATAAAGTATAAACTGGTATTATAATTTATATCATCAGAATATTTACTTTGCGCAACTTGAGCATTAAGTTTTAACCTTTTAAATTTATACTCTCCGAATAATCCGCTTGTGGTTTTATTATCCTCCTGTGCTTCATTAGCGAAATAGGCACCTCCAAAACTTAGACTGCCCGTATTTTTAGGAAGAGACAACGGATTTGTGGATATAATTGCACCACCTGAGGCAGCGTGGTTATATGAAGAAGAAAATGAGCCTACGGAAAGGTTTAAAGCATTACCTTTATATGAAACAACAGAGCCTGTATTATATGTAGATTCATTAGTACGTACAAAAAGAACAGATGTTCCTAATGAATCATTTAAGTATGTCTGCCCCAGTGAAGCAGATAGAGATGGTGAAATTTTTGCCG
>CANQCO010000044.1 GCA_947589705.1 Candidatus Gastranaerophilales bacterium | reverse complement strand
TCTTTTTTCGTATCTTTTTTATTTTTGTTTCCGAGGAACCTTTCGTTCCTCTTTTATTTTTTAATTGATTTATATATTTATTTAGTATAATAATTTATATCGTCAGAGAAAAATTAATAAAGAGGGGATTATGAATAAAGAATTTGGGGAACTTATTACAAAAGAAATTAACTTTTCTCAGAATAACAGTGAAGTAAACCTGCTGTTCAATAATACGCAAAATTATTTTAAGGATTTTGGCATAAGAGAATCTGATCTCAATGTTGCTATGGAACACTTAAGAACACTCACTAATCAGCTTCAAACAAAAAGAATTAGAAATAAAATAAAATCTAAAAGTAAATATTTTACGTTATAATCTTATTCCTTATCTGTATTTACTCTAACAGGAACAGAATGATAAGCATTAAAGAAATATTTACCAACATATTTATAAAGAAAATGTTTTTCTTCTTTAGGCATTTTTTCTCCTGTTTGTAGTTCAACTGTAAATTTTACCAATTTCGGATTCATTTTTATTCCCCCACAATAAACTAACCTACTTCTATATAAAGTATTTTTAATAAAAAAAATTGCCTAACTATTATTAAAATTTATGGTAAAATAATTATTATGTTTATTGTTAAATTACAAAAAAATAGACAATATCCTTTGGATATTCCCGACGACATTACGGTAAAACATAATGATATGGTAATAGTTTTGACTCAAAAAGGAGAAGAAGCTGCAAAAGCTGAAATTGTTCCGGTTATGGTTGAGTCGGTATTAAAGAGGAAAAAAGTTCCTTCTGTTCCTTTAGTCCGTGTCATGACAGATGAAGATATTAAATCTTATGAAGAACTAAAGAAAATGGAAGAGCAGGGATTAAAGGATTGCCTTGAACTTGTTAAAGCTCACAATCTTCAAATGAATTTATTTAGGTGTGAATATACTTTTGACAGAAAAAAAGTAACATTTTACTATACAGCACAGGAAAGAGTTGATTTTAGAAATCTTTTAAAAGATTTAACGAAGGTTTTCAGACATATAAGAATAGATTTAAAACATATAGGGGTAAGGGATGAAACATCTATATGCACGGGAGCGGGACTTTGCGGTAGAGAGTTTTGCTGCTGTTCGTTTAAAAGGCAATTCGATTCGATTAACATAAAGTTAGCACACGATCAAAGTATGCCTATTACTCCTGGGAAAATATCGGGAACCTGCGGAAGACTTCTTTGCTGCTTAAATTATGAATATCAAAATTATATCGAAACAGCTAAAGAAATGGTACCTATAGGTTCAGGTGTCATGACTCAAGAAGGAGTAGGAAGAGTCTGTGCTCTTAATATTCTTTCTAACAAAGTATCCGTTAAATTTGCTGATGGAAAGATAAAAGAATTTCCTTCTAATGAAGTTGAAATGATTGATACCGACGTTAATATTGAAATTGATGAAGATTCCACAGGTTATAAATTTGCAAATATGCAATCTGATGAAAATGTTAACATAGATGAATTAGAAGATAATTCTGATTAATATAATTAATTTAACGGCAGAGTTAAAATAAAAGTCGTAATACTTTCTTTTTCATTATCAACGGAAATATTGCCGCCATGAGCTAATGCTATTTGTTGAGAAAGGTATAATCCAAGTCCCGTTCCTGCTTTTCTGAATTTTGAGTGTCCTGTATAATATTTTTGGAAAATCAACGCTAAATCCTCTTCTGAGATATTATTACCTTTATTTGATATTATAAATTTAATTTTTTTATCTGTTTTCTGTGTATATATATTTATTTTTGAACCGTTCGGGCTGAATGATATTGCATTTTGTATTAAATTTTTTATAACTCTTTTTAACTGCAATTCATCAAAATCTATATTTAACCCTTCTGACTCTTCCAATGAATAAGTTATTTTATGGTCGGATTTAAATGCAAGCATACTCATCTCTTTTATTATTGGCAGCAGAAACTCATTAAATCTATGATTAGTCATATTCAAATTTATATTTGTTTGCTCAAGCCTGTATGTTTCAAGCATATTTTCAATCAGGTCTTTTAATTCCAGATTTGAAGACTTCATTAAATTTAATACTTCTGTTTGTTTGGAATTTAACTCTCCAAATCTGCCTTCAAGTAAATATTCAATAGAGTTAAGTTCTGCTATAACAGGTACTTTCATATCGTGAGTCAATGTCGCCGCAAATTCTTCCTTAAATAACTGTAGCTTTTTTTCCTGTTTTAATACTTCTTCAAGTGTAAGATTCTTTTTTGACAAAGTATTTTGATATTCTCTTATCATTATTTCTCTGTCATATATTGTTTCTATTAATCTGTTAAATACATCTTCAAGTTTACGGTTTTTCATATTTTTAACACGGATATTAATATCTCCGTATCTTATTTTATTAGCCGTTTTATGAATCAACTCTAAATCTTTTTTTTGATTTATATATTTATATATTATATAAACACAAAACAAAGAAAGTAAAAATATTATAACTAATAAACACAATATTATAAGCATAAAATGAATTATAACACAAAAGAAGAGGGCTTAATTTAAGCCCTCTTCCTTATTTATTTAACCATTTGATTCATAACTTCTTCAGCAAAGTTATCTTGTCTTTTTTCAAGTCCCTCACCCAAGTTCCAGCGGATAAAAGATTTAATTTCCAAGTTACCGTTCAAATGCTGTTCAACAGTTTGATCGGGATTTTTAACAAACGGCTGTTCAAGCAGACACTTTTGAGCCATTAATTTATTTACCCTGCCTTCAACAATTTTAGCTCTGATATTTTCAGGCTTTTTAGCAAGGTCTTCTTTTCCCATCTCAATTCTTGTTTCTTCATCAATAACCGATTGAGGAATTTGATTTCTTGAAACAAATTCGGGAGCAGATGAAGCTATATGAAGTGCTACATCTTTTAATAATGTTTCATCTTGAGCTGAAGCAGAGATTAAAACACCGATTTTTCCGTTATGAACGTATGTTGCAAGATTTCCTTCCAATACGGAAAATCTTCTTATACTAATTTTTTCACCTATTGTAGCAATTTTATCTTTTACGGCATCTTCTATTTTCATATTACAAACAGGGCAAACAGAAGCATTTAAAGCATCCATGTCCTTTGGTTTTATTTCAGCAATATGTTTAGCTAAACCATTAACGAATGTTTTAAACTCATCATTTTTAGCAACAAAATCCGTTTCACAGTTAACTTCAACAATAGAACCCACACCGTTTTCTATATAAGTAGCAACCAAGCCTTCTGCTGCTATTCTGTTTTGTTTCTTTTCGGCAGAAGCAATACCCTTTTGTCTTAAGAATTCCATTGCTTTTTCTATATCACCGTCACATTGTTCAAGTGCTTTTTTTGAGTCCATAAAACCGGCACCGGTTTTTTCTCTCAAATCTTTAACCATTGCAGCTGTTACTGTCATAATTATATTATCCTTTCAATATTACTCTTCAACAGCAGTTTCTTCTTCATTAGAAGCTTCTTTTGCTTCAGCATCAACTTGTTCTTTCGCTACACCTGCATCTTCTGCTTTTATAGCCTGAACCTTTGCCATTTGGTTTGCTTTATTCTCTCTTAATTGTTTTCCTTCCAATATTGCATCAGCGAATTTAGAACAAATTAATTTTATAGCTCTTATTGCATCATCATTTCCCGGAACTATATAGTCTATACCGTCAGGATCTGCATTGGTATCTGCAAGACATATTACGGGAATACCTAATTTGTTTGCTTCAGATATTGCTATAGCTTCTTCCTTTTGGTCAATAACTATAAGCATATCAGGCATGCCTCTCATTTCCTTAATACCACCTAAGGTTTTATTAAGTTTAGAAAGTTTTCTCATCATTTGAGATATTTCTTTTTTAGGCAATTTTTCAATTTGACCTGATGAAGAAAATTCTTCAAGTTCTCTTAATTTGTTAACTCTGCCTCTAATTGTTTCAAAGTTGGTAAGCATACCGCCAAGCCATCTTCTGTTAACATAATAAGCGCCAGAACGTGTAGCTTCTTCTGCTACAACATCCATTGCCTGTTTTTTAGTACCTACAAAAACAACATTTTTACCTTTTGCAGCACAATCTCTTACTGCTTCATAAGCAGTATCCAACATTTCTGATGTTTTTCTTAAATCAAGTACATAGATTCCGTTTCTTGCACCGTATATATACGGTTTCATTTTAGGATTCCATCTTTGTGTTTGGTGTCCAAAGTGTACACCTGCGTCTAACAATTCAATCATTGATGCTACCGGCATCGTTTTTCTCCTTTTTTATTTTGTAACTCGCGAATTGTTTTCCCATCTTTTTAAAGACTAAGCAGCTACTTTTCGTAATCTGACCTATCGGATTCACAACTCAACAATATAGTAATATAAACAGAAATAATGTAAAATATATATATAAAAAAATAAGTTAAGTTTTGTAAATTATAATTTTAAAATAAGCAATAAAAAACTGTTACTGTATTTAAATAAAGTAAAAAAGGTAATAAAAGGAGTATAAAATGGAAAATAGTAAAAAAGTAGGAATTGCCACAACAGGAGCTCTTGGTATAGCAGGTGCTTGTGCCGGAAAAGTAATTTCAGACCAAATAAATACAAAAAGATTTAACAATGTATTAAATTATTCTAATGTCGATCAATATGTTTCAGCAAGACAGGATGTTGCTGCAGAAAAGTTAATTGGAGTTTTAAAAGGACATAAATTTAGCGAAGCACTTTCAAAAGTAGCAGAAAAGGCTAAAGAAGATTATCCTAAATTACTTGAAAAAGCTAAAAATACAAAAATAAAATGGATTGCAGGCTTAACAGCAGCAGGTTTGGCTCTTGGGACATTTGTATATAACAAAGCTAAAGCTGGTAAAGCTAATAAAGCTGAATAATAAATTATAAAACCATAAAAAAAGGAAGCTTTTTAATCAGAGCTTCCTTTTTTTATGTATCTTTTTACCTTTACATAAATTAAAAGTTAATATTTTTATATTATGTTTTGAACTATAATTTTTTAAATGAAGGTTAGGATAAAGGGTAAAAAATGAAGAAATTTTTTAAAATCGTCGGAATATTAATAATAGTTGCATTATTGGCATTATATGCAGCTTTTCTGTTTGTTCTGCCAAAAGTTGTTGATATAAATAAATTTAAACCGGATATCATAAAAACTGTAAAAGAACAGACAAATTTAGATTTAAATTTTGAAAATCCGAAAATAACTGTAACTCCATTACTGGCTGCGGGTATAAGTGCTGATGATATAACGATAAAACTTCCGGATGACTCTGAACTATTGTCAGCCGATAATTTTATAGGCAGAATATCTCTTCCTCACTTAATATTTTTAACCGTAAAGGTTTCAAAAGCTGAAATATTAAACCCCGTTGTTAATATAGATATAATAAACGGTAAAGCATTTAAAGCAGTAAGCGCCTTTGAAGAAGTACTTAATAAAAAAGATGAAAATATTGAAGAAACACTTCAAACAGCACAAAAACCTTTAATAGATCCCGCATTAATTAAAGTTGTTATACCTTGTGTTAAATTAATAAACTACTCTGCATTTATTAATGATTTAAAAACTAATGAGTTTTTAAAATTAAGAGGGGATGAATTATCCTTAGGTTATTATAACGGTAAAGCCGTTTCAGTTAAAACCATTGCAGAATTATATCTTAACCAAACCAAAAATATCACGGCAAATATTGATATTAATACCTTTATACCGCAGCAAAGCAAACTTGATGAAGAGGACGACAAAGCTCAAAGAGTTGAAATTCCTTTTGTTAACCCTGTTGCTATGTATAAAGCTTATGATTTAAAAGCGGATATAAATTCAAAAATAAAAATAAGACAGGGTAAGAAAAATATCTATTCAAACGGATACTTTAATGTAGATGATTTTACATTGAAGCTTTCAGGAATGCAGCTTCCTAAGAGTAAATTTCATATTAGCACAAAAGGAACAAAAGCATTCATTGACTCTGATTTATATATAACAGAATCAGAAACAATATCACTCCTCGGGTTGCTGAATTACAGTGAACATCCTAAAATGGATATGAAGATACAAACTAATGAAATATACACAAATGATGTATTAAACCTCATTAAAGCTACTCTTGACTCACTGCATATTAAACATGAACTTAACCCTATCGCAGGAGAAGGATATTTTATTGCAAATACCAACATTAAGACAGACTTTAAGAAATTAGTATCTTCAGGAAATATAAATATTAAAAATTGTATTATTAAAAATATAAAAACAAAACAAAAACTGGCTAAAATAAATTCAACAATTTCATTAGATAATAATATGCTTAAATTTATTGATACAGCCGTTGAGATTGCTGATACTATCTTTAAGTTAGACGGCACAATAGATGATAAATCTTATGCTGATATAAACGTGTTTATGGAAAAAATGCCGGTAAATAAATTATTTACTATGTTTTTACCTGCTGAGATTAATAATACATATAATGTTAATTCCGGTTATATTAATTTAACTGCAGCAATAAAAGGCGAGCTTAAAAAGGCTCAGGCTAATCTTAAATTATCGGTTGATAACCTCTCTCTAACCGATACAGTTAATAAGATAACTTATGTTAATAACCTTTTAGTTGCGGATTTTATAAGCAATTTTAAATCTTTTACGGGGAAAATCACGGATACTGATTTTAAATTAACAATGAATTCTACGAATGTTAACTGTGACAGATTAACTGTTACAATCGGTGAAAAAGATATAACCGTTGACCCGGCTCAGCTTAGAATAAACAACACAACTTTGATAAATATAGAAGGATTTATAAAAGATTACATAAAGAAACCTGAATTTGATTTCAATATAAACGGTAATCTGATTGCAAAAGATTTAAAACAGCTGCTTGGCAAAGATTTAGAAATATTTATAAAAGACAAAGGAAAAATACCTCTTAATATTACTTTAACGGGAGATAATAAAAAACAAACATTATTTGCCTCTATTGAAGCAGATAAAGATAATTTTATCACACCAATTGACATATCCTCTGTTGTTAATAAGAATACGGTATTACAAACTGTAATTGATTTTAAAGGTGACAGATTAAAAATAAAAGATACGGGATTTTATATAAAAACTTTAGTTCAAGACCCCAAAGAACCTGAAAAAACAATTACAAAATTGGATGAAGTAGTAGGTATTGACGGCACAATTACTAAATTAAACACTTTAAATCCTAATATAAATCTGATAAAATTAAAGATGCCGAAAGAACTTGAAATGTCATTATGTGCATTCCCTCAATCCAAGTTATATACAAAAGGCAATATGTTTATATTTGGAGACTTAACAGCCCCAAGAATACGCGGTGAATTTAATTTAAGAGATGCCTCAATCCCCGAATTATTGTTATCTATAAAAACAGCCGCAGCAAAATTTGAAGGCAAAGATTTAGACGTTAACATAAACAATATAAATGCAAACGGTTCTGACTTTAATGTGATGTTAAAAGCAGATTTAAATCCGTCAGAAAATTTTGTAATTAACAGTCTTAATTTGATATCAAACTTGACGGATGCCGATAAATTAATGAAAGTATCTGATGCATTAATGAAATATATGCCGCCTCAGCCGGCATCAAATACAAATCAGCCGGATATACCTGTAATTATTAAAGACGGAACAATAGATATTAAACAAATTAAAACAGGTAATATCGTTCTTAATGATACAACAGGCAAAATATCACTCAATAAAAATATATTATACATAAATAATCTTCTAACATCTGCCTTTAAAGGAAAAATAAAAGGTGATGTATCAATGAACCTTGTTACAAGCGAAATAAAAGCTCTGTTAAAAGGTTCAGGACTGGACGTTGAAAAAACTCTTCTTGATGCAGCCGCAATGAAAGATACATTATCAGGTACAATGGATTTTGATACCAATATTTCATTAAAAGGCTCTACTTATGAAGAACAGATGAAAACACTCAATGGTAAAGTTACGTTTTTAATGAAAAACGGTACTTTAGGCCCATTCGGAAAACTTGAAAACTTAATAATGGCAGAGAATATCAGAGAATCTGCTTTCTTTCAATCAACAATAGGTTCTGTTTTAAATTCGTTATTATCCTTTGATACCAGTCATTATAATGAATTAAAAGGAACGCTGCTATTTAATAACGGTATAGCCGATATCAGCCCCATTACATCATCTGGAGATATCATGGGAGCACATATTTTCGGTAACTTTAATTTGCTTACAAATAAAATTGATATTAAATTCAGAGGCAGACTTGGCTCTCAAGTATCGGATTCATTAGGACCGATTTCTATGATAAACCCTGTTAATCTCGTGAAAGCTACTCCGGGAATGAGCCTTGTTTTAGGAAAAATATTCTTCCTGTTCTGTGAAGCTGTAACCCTCGATGAATTAAATCTTATTCCTTCTTTAGGTAAAGAGATTTCGGATACTAATGCAACAAAATTCCAAGTTATTATAAGAGGCGATGTTGCAAAACCTTTAACCCTTGTTAAATCATTTAAATGGCTTGCTTTAGAATCAGAAATTGATAATGCAAAAGCTTATTTAAATTCCATACCTCAAGACGTAGTTCCAAAAGACATTACAGTTCCGACAAAAGAAGAAATAAAAGAACAGGCGGGTAAAGCGATTAAAGAAACTGTTGAAAATTCTTTATCCGAAGAAACAAAAGAAGCTATTGAACAGCATAAAGAAACTGCAAGTAAACTAAAAAGTTTATTTAAAAACAAAGAAAAACTCAAAGAAGAAGCAGGTAAAGCTGCAAAAAATGCTTTAAATCAATATATTCAAGAAAATACAAATAATAATACTGAAATTACGGAATAAAGGGAGTTTATATATGGAATACTGGATGATTTTTTTAATTATCGCCATAGCTGCTATAATATTTGAAATATTTGCGCCGTCTATGTTCTGCATAAATTTTGCATTTGCAGGTGTTATAACAGCAATTTTGTCTGTATTTTTTAAATGGAAATTATCTGTATTTTTTATAATTTTTGCAATTATTTCACTGATTTCAATAATTTTTATAAAACCATTTCTTGTAAAATTATTGAAAAAAGACTCAAAAAATGATTTCAATTCACAATACATAGACAAAATAGTTAAAACAATAGAACCTGTCACTCAAAACAGCGGTGCAGTTACTATATATGATGAAAGATGGGAAGCCAGACTTGCTTCAGATGGTGAAGAAATTCCTATAGGTGTCGATGTTAAAATAGTAAGAAATGATAGTTTAGTATTATATGTAGAAAGATTATAAGGAGAGAATATGCAAGTTTTAGTTATAGTATTAATTGCCGCAGCAATAATTTATGTAGCAAAAGGAATAATTATAGTACAACAGCAGGAAGCCGTAATAGTTCAACGTTTAGGGCAATACTCCAAAACATTATCCCCCGGACTCCACTGGATTGTACCGTTTATAGAATCACCAAGACCTATGCTTAGAATCCAAAAACAAAAATCATTTGACGGCACGACATATTCTGTCCTTAATTATTCTCCAAGAATTGATTTAAGAGAATCAGTTTATGACTTTCCCCGCCAAAATGTTATTACAAAAGATAACGTTACAATAAGTATTAATGCTTTATTATATTATCAAATTATTGACGCAAAAAAAGCTATTTATTCAATAGAAAACCTTCCTGAAGCTATTGAAAAACTAACGCAAACGAACTTAAGAAACCTTGTAGGTCAATTAGCACTTGATGAAACACTTGTTTCAAGAGATATTATAAATGATAAATTAAGAGAAATACTTGATAAAGCAACCGATAAATGGGGTGTAAAAGTAAACCGTGTGGAACTTCAGGATATAGTACCTCCGGCATCAATTCAACAGGCAATGGAAAAAGAAAAGAAAGCAGAACAAGACAGACGTGCTACGATTCTTGAAGCAGAAGGTATTAAAAAATCCGCTATATTAACGGCAGAAGGTGAAAAAATGGCTGCAATCAATAAAGCGGAAGGTGAAAAACAAGCTGAAATCCTTAGAGCCGAAGGTATTGCTCAGGCACGTATTATTGAAGCAGATGCTGAAAAAGAAGCTATTAACAGAATTGTTAATGCTCTTGCTGATAAAGGAAAACCTGACCAATATTTAATCGCTATGAAATATTTGGAAACTTTATCTAATATTACTTCAGGTGAAAACAATAAAGTTGTATATATGCCTTATGAAGCAACCGGTATACTAAGCTCAGTTGACGGTATCAAGCAGATGTTTGATAAAAATTAATAATTTATAAAAAAAGAGATGATTAAAAATCATCTCTTTTTTTTATTCGCATATATTTACTTTGAATTTCTTATTTTTTTTCAGTTTATCCTTAATTTCATCAAAAGTTAAGAATCCGTCCTGTGCTCCAAAATGTTCCACAACTGAAGCAGCATTAACAGAAGCATACATTAATGATTTTTCAATATCCCAATTAGTTTTTTCCAGCGATGCAACAAAAGTGGAAGAGAAGGCATCACCTGCGCCTAATGTAGAGACTACTTTAGCAGGAAATTCACCGCACTGATAGTATTTATATCCGTCAAAAGCATAGACACCGTTTTTACCATCTGTTATTATTGTTACTTTTGATTTTTTAGGATTAATTTCTCTGAGCATTCTCTTTATATCAGGATGTATTAATTCATCGGAATAATTTTCGGTTTTATTATCAGGTCTAACTTCAATTCCCGTAAGCATTGAAGCTTCATCCTTATTTAATATAACAACTTCTGCAGTTTTTAGAATTCTGTATAAATGCTGCTTGCCTTGTTTTATACTGCTTGTACCGACATTAATAGCAAGATTAACATCATGATTTTCCGCATAATCGGCAAGTTCATCAAGAATTTTTGTTGAATCACCGTTTAAAGGAGCTAAATATAACCATTTGGAGTTTTTAACAGCACTAAAATTGATATCCTCTTTCTTTAAATGAGCATTAGCGCCTCTATGTGCCAAAACGGTTCTGTCACCTTGAAAACTTGTTAATATAATAGAAAATCCCGTATGAAATTTATCGGTTTTAATAATATTAGAAATATCTACATCATAGTAATTCAATGTTTTTAGAATTTTTCCGCTTTGAATTTCATCACCTATTTTTACAATAGTGGAAGTTTTAAGTCCAAGATGAGCGAAATTAGATGCCGTATTAATTCCGCCGCCGCCTGTTTGAAAGTCAAAGTTATCTATTTCTATTTTAGCTCCGTATGGATATGCCATAAATTCACGTTTTGAAGAAACCGAGCTGACTGATACTATATTAGCAGCGTCTGTTTCTATAAATGCATCTAAAGTTGCACTTCCTATTGTTATTACATCATACATATTTTTATTCCTGATTAACTCCGTTTATATTATATCTAATTTGCCCTCGGATGAGCAACATTATATGATTGTCTTAATCTTTCGGTAGAAACATGAGTATATATTTGAGTATTACTAATACTGCTGTGTCCCAAAAGCTCTTGCACAACTCTTAAATCAGCACCTTTTTCAAGCATTTTTGTTGCAAAACTGTGTCTGAAAACATGAGGGGTTACATGTTTGGGAAGCTCTATTTTACCTACTACATCTTTTATGGCAAGTCTTACACTCTGTGTTTGAAGTCTGTATCCTTCCTTGTTAATAAATATCGGATCTGTCTGTTTATTTTTATCTGATTTATATATTAAATACCTGACGGTTTTTATATATGTCTGCAAAAATTTTTTAGCTCTGTCTGAAACAAGAACTATTCTTTCTTTTGCACCTTTTCCAAATACTTTTATTTCATTTTCATCAAGATTCAAATTTTCAAAATTTAAATTACTTAACTCGGAAACCCTCATTCCCGTAGCATATAAAAGCTCTAAAATCGTTCTATTCCTATACCCGGCAGGTGTATCAATTTTTATATTATTTAAAATCTTTTCTATCTCTGTTTCTGTTAAGAACTCAGGCAGTGACTTTCCTCGTTTTGGCGAGTGAACACCAACTGCCGGATTTGTCTCTATTACACGCTCTCTATACAAATATCTGTAAAATGTTCTTAAAGAAGCTATTTTTCTTGCTGTAGTGGTTTTAGAATAGTTAAATTGCTGTATATATAATAAATATTCTTTTATTAAATTATAGTTTACATCCCTAATATCCCTATTATCTAACCAAACTAAAAAGCTTAATAAATCTGAGCAATAAGCTATTACCGTATGTTTTGAGAAATTTTTCTCTACTTCTATATACAGTCTGAATTCCTGTAGATATTTTTTTGAATCTTCATTCATTTTTTTTCCTTAATTGGTTTATAAATTGTAAAAAATTTTTTACAAAAAATCAAGATTTTATAATATGAAAAGCCAGTATTAAGTTTTTTTAAGCTATTTGTAATCATGTATTCATGCATGTTTACATGGTTAAGGGGATTTATATAATATTCATTTAATTGTTTAGTGAACAATTTGTTGTATTATTTTGAATCTTTAATTATAATAATAAATGTGTAAACAAAATAGAGAGACAGGAGATTTTTCTTAATTTGATGGATAAAGTTGCAGAGAATTATGAAAAAATCAAAACACAAATCGCACCTTATAAACCTAAAATAGTTGCAGTAACCAAGTATTTTGACGAATCGCAAATAATCAAATATTACGGATTGGGAATGCGTGATTTTGGCGAGAACAGGGCAAAAGACGCATTGGATAAAATACAAAAACTGCCTGAAACTATAAAAGAAAACAGTAGATTTCATTTTATAGGTCATCTTCAATCAAATAAAGCAAAGACAGTAGTTGGTAAATTTTATCTTATACATTCCGTAGATTCATTAAAACTTGCAAAAATAATTTCTGATGAAGCATTAAAACAGGGGATTATACAAAATGTTCTCTTGCAAGTGAACAATGCGAAAGAAGAACAAAAATCAGGTTTTTTCCCGGAACACTTAAAAAGCGAAATGCCTGAATTAATAAAGCTTCAAGGAATTAAAATACTTGGACTTATGAATATTGCACCTATTAATATTTCTGAAAAAGAACTTCATAAATTATTCGGTAATATCAAACAAATATACGATGAATTACAATCTGAATATGGAGTAGAATTAAAAGAGATATCAATGGGAATGAGCAATGATTTTAAAATAGCCCTTGAAGAAGGTGCAACTATTATCAGGCTCGGACGAATACTATTTGAATAATTAATAATACTAGGAGGAAGAAAAATTGGCAGTTGCAGACAAATTTAGAACAATCATTGATTTTTTAACATCAGGATTTGAAAACAGAGAAAACAGTATTTATGGTGAAATGATGGAGGAAGCTGAAGATTATCCTATTCAAGATAATCTTGCTTTAAATCCTTCTTTCAATCAAAATGAACAAAAATCACAAAATTTAAAAGTAGTTTCTCATCCAAACTACAGAGGTTATGAAGTTGTGGTTTGCGAACCTAACTCTTATGAAGATTCTATTTCTATTGTAAAACATTTAAAAGATAGAAAAACGGTTATTTTAAATCTTCATTTATTAGACAAAGAACAATCATTAAGAATAGTTGACTTTTTATGCGGTGCAACCCATGCTCTATCTGGAAGCCAGCAAAAAATTGGTGATTCAGTATTTATTTTCACTCCTACAAATGTTTTATTGTCTGCAGATTCGCAAAAAAATAAATTTTTAAGAGATGCTTTGTGGAATCAACCACAAGCTTAGGTTTTGGGGATTATTAAAAAGAAGAGAACAATTAATTGTTCTCTTTTTTTTATTGAATTAAATCTTTACACTTAATATCCGTATATTTAGATTTTCTGTTTTGAATATTAAGTTTATTAATAATTGTAGAACGCTTTTTACGGTAGAGCATATCAACAAAAGCTTCTAAACGTGTTACAAAACCTGCTTCACCTGTTTGTTCATCAATAGATAGGTGTAAAATAGGTTTTTCTGATTTTGAAGCAAATCTTGAAATTCTTTCGAGCATTAATGAATCCGGTCCGCATCCAAATGCGTTGATAGTTATAATACCATCAATATTTTTATCTTGTATATAATGAGCAGCAGCTCCTGTTATTTCATATTCATTTGCCCAGTACAATTTAGAATGTATTGCATTAAGCCCTTCGTGCATTTGCTCTGTAGTTAATTGTTCTGCTGTAAATACTCTTACTTCAAGTTTTTCAAGTTTATCAAATATCTTCATACTGACACGCTCATCATAAAGGTTATATCCATGCGCAATTAAAGCAATATTTATAGGATATGCGTTAGTATTTTCAGCTATTATTACTTTGTTTTCAATAGCGGACTTAAGGGCTTTTGTATAACTTACGCCGCTTCTTGTCATTATATGAAAATTATTATAAACTTTCCAAGCATTTTTAGAAGCTTTTTTTATTTTTTCAATATCAGTTATTCCAAAAGGTTTAACCATTTCAGTTAAAAAATCATACAAACCATGATTCTTTTCAGATTTATCAAGTGTTGCTTCTATAATCGTAAAATCTCTTTTTATTACATTTCTTATTAAGTCCGGCAGTCCTCTTATTTTAGAACAGTTGTATATTTTAGGAGAAATTGACTGCAAGGACGGTACAAATATTTTATCAATACCTTTATCAAGTAAATTTAGGATATGACCGACATAAACTTTAACAGGTAGACAAGTTTCCGGCACAACAAGTGATGAACCTACTGTCATTGTTTGTTTTGTCGTTTTATCTGATATAACTATTTCTATTCCCAAATCAGAAAAAAATCCATAATAAAACGGGAAAAAATTATAATATGATAAAGCTCTTGGTATTCCTATCTGCATTTATATTCCTTTTCAAACTTCAAGGGCATTATAACACAAAAAAATTATTTTTTGCTTAAAGTTAAAAGCTCTTTGGAAAATGGTATTTTTTTTATTAACTTAATATACTTTTTCTTATCATTTAACTGGCATATACAAATACCTGCAAAAACAAGGATACAAGCGCCAAATTGTTTTATATTAATTGTTTCACCAAGAAAGAACCAGCCAAAAATTACTGCAGCAACAGGCAGAACAAATAAAAACGGTGAGAATTTACTCGCAGGAAGTGTACATATTGCATAATTATACAAAGCATATGCTACTACCGTTAATATTCCAAGATAAATAACCAAAAACAGGCTTGTATTTAAAACAACATGAAATGAACCATGGCTTACCAAATTTATTATTGAGAAAAATATTGCACCGCCAATTACAGCAATTCCTGCCAAAAAAAACGGAGGATATCTGTCCATTAAATATTTAGTTGTTATTACGCAAGTATCGGTTAATATTATAGCTATCAATTCCAAAAAATTTCCAAGCAGAGGGTTTGGGGCAAGTTCAGAAACATCTGATGATACGCTTAAAAGGATTGAGCCTATTATTGATATAAATAATCCTAAATATACTATTCTGACAAATCTTTCTTTCAAAATAATTCTTGCACCTATAACTAAAATTACCGGTTCTAATGAACTTACAATCCCTGCTTGACCTGATGTCGTATATTTTAAAGCATTAGTTTCAAATATAAAATATAAACACGGCTCACACAACATCATGAGCAATATCAACCATATATCTTTTTTTTCAATTCTAATATTCTTATATACGGTAAAAATAAAGGGCAGAAAGAGAATAGAAGAAACAATCATCCTAAATGACATTAATTGAGGAGTTGTATAATATCCTAAACAAATTTTAGTTGCAGTCAATGTTGTACCATATAATATTACTGCAATTGCTATTGACAAATATGCAAATAACTCATTCTGGTTTTTATATTTTGACAAAAAATCCTTCATTTCATAAAAAATCCTCAATTCCCTTTGATACAATAGTAAAATCATTAAATAAAATAATTTAAAAATCAAGATTTGAAGAAATTTATTAAACAATTTTATCAAAGTTTAAGAAATATTTTGATTTTTTTATATTTTGTAATATAATGTAAACAAAGGTAATATTTTGCAACATTAAGGGGTCTAAAAAATGACTGAAAACAACGAAATACAAGCCGAACAAGATTCGCATCAAAAAATACTGGTAGCCGACGATGAAGCCAGCATAAGAAGGATTCTTGAAGCCCGTTTAAGCATGATTGGCTATGAAATAATTACTGCTACCGACGGTGAAGAGGCTATTGCTGCTTTTAATAAATATAATCCCGACTTGATTGTTTTGGATGTTATGATGCCTAAAGTTGACGGTTATGGGGTAACGAGAGAAATAAGAAGAACGTCTGATGTTCCGATTATTATTCTTACAGCTTTAGGTGATGTTTCTGAAAGAATTACAGGTCTTGAACTGGGTGCTGATGACTATGTTATTAAACCTTTCAGTCCTAAAGAACTCGAAGCAAGAGTTAAGGCTGTTTTAAGAAGAACTAATACTAAAGAAGTTTCTGCACCGACAAGTAAAATTGCTAAAAATGTTATTACTACAGGTAATATCAGAATTGATACGGCAAGAAGACAAGTATTCAGAAAAAATGAACGCATCAGACTTACCGGTATGGAATTTAGTTTACTTGAATTATTGGTTAATAATTCAGGACAAGCATATTCAAGAAATGAAATTCTTCAGCATGTTTGGTCTTATCCGCCGGATCACAGAATTGATACTCGTGTTGTAGACGTTCATATTTCAAGACTTCGTTCTAAACTTGAAACTGATCCTGCAAACCCTGAATTAATTCTTACAGCACGCGGTATCGGTTATATGTTTCAAAGAATTTCTTAAAGTATAAATAAAAAAAAAAGAGGATTTTTAAATCCTCTTTTTTTATGCTTCTAAATATTTATCGTAATTATTTTCTAAATCTGCTTGGAGTTTATTCATCTCATTTTCAATCTTCAAACATAAATCTTGAGTTTCTTCTTTTGTTAATTCTGAAGGAATATAGATAGGTTCTCCATATAAAGCTACAGTTTTACAAGGACCAAACGGAAGCTTAAATCTATCCCACGTATTTAGTTCATGGAATGTTTTATCTTTAGAAGCCCAAGCTACTGGTACTATAGGAACTCCCGACAATTTAGCTATATTAATAATTCCGTCTTTGACTCTACCCTTGGGTCCTTTAGGTCCATCAACCATTATACCTATAGAATTACCTTCCTTTAGCTTATCAATCATTTCTAAAGAAGCTGATACGGCTTTTCTTTTACTTGAACCTCTTATTGATTTAATATTCAAACATTCTGCAGCTTTTGCTATTATTTCTCCGTCATTTGATGCACTTATCAGAGCATAAAATTTAGATTTATCTTTTACACCGTACACTAAACACTGATGACAATGCCACATCGAAAATATAAATTGCTCTTTCGGATAATTTATGCTTTTTATTTTTAGCAGATGTTGTTCAGTCAAAAAAAACAATTTCAATAATTTTATCAATATCCACATTTTGATTTTAGCTGAAAAAGTTGTATCTTTTTTCATTATTTTATAAGTTCCTCATAAATTATCCCGATTAAATTAAGTGAGTACACCATTATATATGATGTACTCACAAATTTTAATACAGTATTTTACTGAATATTTTCTTTAACTTCAGCTGCAACATTCTTTGAATCCAATTTAATACTTGGTCCCATTGTTGTAGTTAAGTAAACAGACTTTAAGTAAATACCTTTAGAAGAAGCCGGTTTCGCTCTTAAAACTGCATCAGCTAATGTTATATAGTTTTTCATTAAATCTTCTTGAGTGAATTGAATTTTACCAATTGGTACGTGAATCATACCTTGTTTATCGGCTCTAAATTCAACTTTACCTGCTTTAGCATCTTTAACAGCTTTAGCTACATCTAAAGTAACAGTACCTGTTTTAGGGTTAGGCATTAAACCTTTAGGACCTAAAACACGCCCCAATTTACCGAGCATACCCATACAATCAGGAGTAGCAATTAAAGTATCAAATTCAAACCAACCGCCTGAAATTTTATCAATAATTTCTTCAGCGCCTGCTTCATCAGCACCGGCTTCTTTAGCTTCTGTTGCTTTTACACCTTTTGCTATTACGCATACTCTAACTGTCTTACCAAGACCTGCAGGCAATACTGTTGTTGAACGTATTTGCTGGTCTGCATGCTTTACATCTATACCTAATGACATGTGGCATTCAACAGTTTCATTAAACTTACAGGTTTCTTTTGATATTTCCTGCAATTTTTGTATAGCCTCAACTGCTGAGCAAGACTGATTAAACCCTTCCATCATTTCAGCTATTTTCTTTTGTTTTTTAGTTAATTTTGACATTTTTTCTCCTTTTGTGGTCATAACGCAAATTTGCTTCCACCTTTGTAATTTTCCAATTAATCAACAACTGTAACACCCATTGCTCTGCAAGAACCTTTAATCATTTCAACTGCTGATTCAATAGTTGTTGCATTAAGGTCTTCCATTTTAGTTTTAGCAATTTCTTCCAGTTGAGCACGTGTAATTTGCCCCACTTTTGTTTTGTTTGGTGCTGCGCTGCCTTTTGCTAAATTAATTGCTTTTTTAATTAATACTGCAGCCGGTGGTGATTTTGTTACGAATGAGAATGATCTATCTTCATACACATCAATAACAACAGGAATAATATATCCTGCTTGAGCTTCTGTTCTTGCATTGAATTGCTTACAGAATTCCATAATGTTTACACCGTGCTGACCAAGTGCAGGACCTACCGGAGGTGACGGATTTGCTTTTCCTGCTTGAATTTGTAGTTTTATTTTACCTACAACTTTCTTTGCCATTTTATTTCTCCTTTCGTGGTAATGGCGGAATTTAAGTTC
>CANQCO010000043.1 GCA_947589705.1 Candidatus Gastranaerophilales bacterium | reverse complement strand
TCTGTTATTGAGTTTACCAAGTTTTGCAGCTATATTTTCTTCATCATTTGTTGAGACCGTAGAATCTGATGTTTGTGATACAAATAATCTTTTATTACTTAATGCGGCAGCTGCTGCTTTTTCAATATCATCAGGTTTTCTTGAATCTATATTTAACTGCGCCCAATTTCCGTTTGTTTTAACAAAATTTTCTACATCGGTCCCGTAATCTGTCCCTGTTGCCTGATAAATAATGATATTATTTAAACCTGACTGGTTAGGTCTTGCATTTCCTTTCTGGTCAATAATTGCCTGAATATCTTTGTAAAATTGTGTATCTTGTTTAAACGGATTATCGCTTCCGTCTGAAACAATAACTTTTTTCTCGGGTATATTATAACCCTCTTTTAAATCTTCTTGAGTAAATTTACCCATATAACCGATATTTCTGAAAAAGTTAGAAATGACGGTTGCTTGATTTCTTGTAAATCCTATTCGGATTAATTCATCAATGCTAATCATCTTTTATGTCTTCCTCCGTTACTTCGATGTGTATATTATTTGCTTCCATATCAATCTTAACCGAATGAGAAACGGGCAAATTGTAGTCAAAGACTTCATTAAATCCTACCGTCATATCAAACTCATATCTGAATAAATAACCCCCGTTAACAGGTTCATTTAATGCCCTTATTCCTGATAAATTCAATACCGAAAATTTATGTTTGAATTTATAATGGCTTTTTAAAGTTTCAAATTGTGTTCTTATTTTATTTAAAGAATTATAGGCAAACTCTTTTCTTTCTTTATAATCATTTAATCCGTCAACATAAACAGCTATCGTTATTACAGATGTTTTATACATGGTTACTTGTTTTGTTAATGAATTAGGAAGCTGTCTTTCCGATGTCGGTGCATCGGTTGTCTCTGATAAAACAGTCAACATACAATAAGGTTTTTTTGGAACAATAAATCTTTCTGACTGCCAATAAATTTTATTAAATTCAAGCGGTAAAAGGTCTTTTATATAATCATAAATTATGGTTTGTATCTCAATTAAATTAGGCATTGTTACCCTTTCTAATCGGCTGATTATCAAGTCTTGAAATTATTGATACTCTATGCTCCAATATAGTACCCACTCCTTTTGGTTCAGTTCCTAAAACTTCATAATCTTTTTTATCTCTTTGTGTTCTTTTAATAATATCTCCGGCTTTTATATCCACATTTTGGGAGTAGCATATAAAAGTAGAATCTAATTTAGCTCCCTCTAATGCTTTATTTAAAACATAACCTTCTACCTTGACGGAGCTTCTTATACCCTGAACTGACATCTGAAAGTTTCCGATTTCTTGATTTTGCCAACTTTGAGAACCGTCAGGCTTTTCTGTAAGTTCTTTTCTTTGAACTTTTACGCTTTCATTATCCATTAATGAAATCATTGTATTTATCATCAATGCACCTCGTGTTTAATTGCTGAAAAAGTTGAACCCGTTAAATACAAAGGAGTGTTACTTCCTTTGTATTCAACAGTCATTGGCGCATTTTTAGGTTTGATTGAGCTATCTAAAATTTTTTGCTGTTGTTCATATTTAGCCCATAGCCCGACACCTTCGTAAACTGAATTATAATCGTTGCTTTTTAAATATATATTTATTTGGTTTTTAAAAGTTTCTGTTAATTCTTTTTTTCTTTTATTATCATTAAATATCCTGATAAATATACGAGGAGGAATATTTAATTCCGTACCTTTTTTTATATAAAACCATTTACCCGTAAAAGGGCTTTTAAATCTTCGTGTTTTTTCTGCTGTTTGAGTTCCCCCGAATTCTTGTTTTATTGCATTTTGAATTAGAGTATAACCATTGTTGCCTATCTGTTTTGAGCCTTCTGCTTTATGAATACCGACTGTAACAGAATGCTTTTCAAGATTTTTATAAAACTTTTTTAAAGCTTCTGAAGTTATGTCCTTTTTTTTAATTTCAATCGTGCAATCTACAGCCATATTTCTGCGTTTCCCTTCAAATATTCACCTAATAAATCATCAATAACGGAATCAGCTATTTTTGACGGGTCTTCAAGAGTTACATCATCTTTAAATTCTATATCCGTATCGCCTACTTTCATTGATTTAATAGCTTGAAGATTAGATATTACTCCGCTTGATGATGAAGATGAGTTACTTCCGAGTGCATCTGCAAGCTCAAAAACAGCTTGTTTAATTAAATTTTCATCTGTGGTTTTTTGGCAGCAGCACGATAAAATGCGTGGAAATTTTAAGGGCTGGTCTTTATCGGCCTTTTTTCCCTGATAATCTCTTTTATCTATCTCTCTTGTAGCGTTAACAAGAAGCTTTTTTTTTGTTTCTTCGTCATAAGTTAACCAGTTAGAACCGAGTTTAACACTCAAGTATTTATCAGCTTCCTCAAGAGTTACGTATGAATCATATTCAACATCATTAATTGTTATTTTTGCCATTCGTCTTAAATTCCTTATCTGCGTAGTTTTGGCTTATTTGAATCGGCGGTGTATCATCTTCTATGTCAGGATTAAATCTTTCAGTATAAAATTCATTAGTTTTTAGAAAATCAAACCCCAAAAGTGTATATATTTTAGTTTTATGATATGTTAATTTATTCATTTTGACCTTTATTGAAAACAGAGGCGAGGTGCTTAATCTCGCCTCCGCTTGTGTCTTTGATTTCGCTTCACAAAAACAAGCTGTTCACTACACTTCGTTGTCGTTCACTTTGTTTTTGTTACTTCGGGTTCGCTTCGCTCCACCCTACGCAAAATCCGCTTAGCTATTTCCCCCTGCTTCTTTTTGGGGTTTGTTCTTCCTCTATCTCCTCAACTGCTTTTGGTTTTATTTCTTCCGTCTTATATCCGTGAGCCTTGAACCAACTAATAAGATATTTATCGTTTGTTTCACCTACTCCGTTTATAAAGTTTACGGAAGCACAAATGCCGTTATAGGATTTATTCGGTGCGTATATTTTTGCCATAATAATGTCTCCTATTATTCAGATGCCTTTTGAATTTGAATTTTTCTTAACACACCTGCTGATTTTGTCGCTTTCATTACCATAGCCGCAACCATTTCAACATCACCCTCTTTTACGGCTCCTGCTGTTGTAAAATCAGGCAAGTGATAAGTTATAAGCGGTTGACCCGAAGGGGTTACACAATGTACACCGTCAAGCCCTATTCTTACAGCATAAATATCGGTTGTGCCTGTTTCCGCGTCAACTTTTATAATAGGCTCATTTGTTCCGGGCTTAGAACCTACATAATAAAAAGGTATTCCGCTATAAGAAACATAAGGCACGCCAAATTCATTGCGGTCAACTCTGAATAAATTTGAATGTCTTGCAACTGCGTTTATAGCCCCCTGCATTTTTTTGTTTGCCAATAAGAATGTAGGAGTGCCGTCTAATTCTGAAAGCATATCGTCAAGCATTCTTTCAAAATTTCCGCCGTTTGTTTTTACCGCATCTTCCGTTGATAAATCAATAGCTTCGGTTTTATTGTATTCGGTAGACGAACCTGTTAGTGCTTTATCTAAGCCGTCAAACGCATCTTCATTTTGTCCGGAATCGCCGTTAATGAAAGTATCGGAAAATAACGCTTTTACAGCTTGCATTTTTTGAGTGGATTGAAAATCGACTTGATTTGTAATTCCTTTAACATCATTTTGAATTACTCTGTCTATTTTATACGAACCGCCAAAGATTTTTAAATTAACGGTGTATTGTGTTGTTTTGGCTTCTTGGGGTGTATATTCGGCATTAATTTTTCTAAATTCAGCCGTAGGGTAAGTTGTAACCCTGTTATATGTATATGCAAGTGTTGAACCGCCGTTTAATGTAGCGCAATCATCAAAAACCATTGCATTTAAAAGGGTATCTTTTTGAAATTCGTCAATAATACCAAGATATAGTTTATCTTGTGTCAGTTTTTTTGCATCTTCTAAAGTAACTGCCATATTTTAATCTCCTTTATTTTTTTGTGTAAAATTCTTCTATTGCCGCCCTATATCCGTTTGAAGTAACTTGATTTTTAGAATCGTTGTTGCTTCCCGAGGGTACGTGCGAGGGTATTTTTTCCTCTATGCCTTTTTTGATAGCATCATCAAGAACTTTTTTAAGACAGTCAACATTTGATTTTGAAACATCCATATCTTTTTCTTTTATTACAAAATCTAAGAACTCAGATGGTACTTCTTTTTCTGTCATATACTTTCTTAATTCTTCTTTTTGAAGTGTAAAAGCATTTTTATCGGCTTCTTTTTGATACTTTGTTTTGTAATCCTCAAGCTCGGTTTGTGCTCTTTTTAGTTCATCCATTTTGGCAAGTTCCGCCTGCTTTTCAGCTTCGGCTTTTTGGTCAGCCAATTCCTGCTCAAACTTTATTTTTTGTTCGTTTAAACGAGTTTGCAGATACTTGTCTAAATCCGCCTGCGTAAACTTTGCTTCTTGATTTCCTTTCTGTTTTTGCTGTTCTTGCTCTTGATTAGTTCCATCTTGTGGCATAAATTTTCCTTTCACTGTTTTACGGTCAGTTAACCTAATTTATCTACAAGATGAATTATTGCATATTCTAAAACGGGGTCGTAGCGGCGACATTAAAAAATAAAATGAGTTATCCGAAATTTCCGGATAATTCAAAAACCATTTTGTTGACATCAACAATATGGTTCATGTTTCTTTACAAAGAGATTGAAAAAGTTTGAAAATGAGTTATAATATATATGAGAACTCTTTGGAACGGTAAATCTTGCGACCGCAGCGAATGGGCGACAGTGGGGAAGCGAAGTCCACATACGATAAGGGTTCTCTTTTAATATCCATTATATTCTTCTTCGCCCATTTTCCTAAAGGATTTTATAAAGTTTTCCTTTTTATTGGCTGTAGTTTTAACTACTAACATATAATATTGTTTATTTTTATTACTAAATAATATTACATCTTTAGAATTTTGTTTTTTAGATTTCCTTGTTTTTGAAGGGTTTTTAATTATTTCAAAGATTTTTTTATAATCATTGACGTCAAGGTCTTTGTGATTAATTATATTTTTTAATAAATTATCTATGGAAAATTTAAGTTCGTTAGTTTCACTATTAAGAAGATTTACTGCTTCTTCCGGTAACTCTCCGATATTATAATAAGCTCTTAGTGTATTTTCATCAAATAATTTACGTGCATATTTTACTGCATCATCATTACGCTCTTTTTCTTTTATTATAATTTGTGCTAATTCATTACCTCTGTTATAAAAACTTCCAAATTTTTTATATTCTTTATAATTTTTGGGAGACGATATATTATTAATCCTTTTATCTGTTGTTATATCGTATTCTTTTCTTTTTTCATTGTATTCTTTTCTTTTTTTGTTTGCTTCGTTTAGTTCAATCTTTCCGTCGTTTCCTTTATCTGTCGGAGCAAGTTCAAGCTGTTCAGGTACGTGGTCGCAGCGAGGATGAAATAAACCATACATCTGTGCATCTTGTAAACTTAAATAGCCTTTTGTGTTACCTGTTATGGAAAGAATTTTATCTTCAAACGGCGCACAAAGCTCGCAAGTCGGGTTAATGTTTAAATGTACAATTCTGACTAAATCAACACCATATTGTATTGCACGTGTAAAAAATGAAAGCCTTTGCGCTCCCATTTTTTCTGTCAGGGTTTTCATTTCTATGTATTTTGAAATATTCCATTGCCTGTTTGCTCTATCTTTATAATATGTTATTCCTCTTTTTATTAAATCAGCGGAAAGCTCTGACGATATTTTTTTATATTTATCAAATTCATAATTTATAGGATTTGTTTTTAATTCTTTTATAAAATTCTCGGAATTTATTTTAATATTTTGCGAGGTCAATATAATATCTTCAATATCCGAATTTAATCTTGCCTGAACTTGCCCCTCATATGTTTCTTTTGTAATATCGTTTACTTTTTTAGTTATTCCTTTTTTAGAAAGCTGCCTGTCCGCTTCATTTATTCCCATTTGTGCTGATGCGTAAAGCTGATTTTTAAAATCCTCAAATAAAAAACCAAGCCATAAGGAAATTAACGCATCACGCTCAAGTCTGTGTTTTTCTATTTCTTTATTGGTCGGGTTTTTGAGCATATTATAAAAAGACTCATTGATTTTTTCCATATATTCATCTGTTAAGTCTGTATTATCTTGAATGTCTTTTTTAAGCTCTTTTTTATTCTTCTTTTTATCATTATCGGGCATATTATACCCTCAATCTGCTGTTATTCCCTGATAATGGGATTTCCTCATTTTGAATAGTTTCTTTTGTTCTTTTTATTGCTTCCTGTTGTTCATCTTTTAGCGCTTTAGCTTCGGCTTTTACATCTTTTACAGTTTCAAGTTTTGAAAGCATTGTTTCAAGCGTTATAGCGCCTTGTTTCCATAATTGAACATATTCTAAATCTTGTGCGACGTTTTCAGGAATATTCGGGTAGAATGTTATTTCTTCAATATCATCATCTTCAAGATCATATTTATCTTTGATATTTTTTCCGATTAACTTCCACCTGTCTATTAAACCCTGTTTAAAGAATGCAGCTTTATCAAGCCTTAAATTTTCAAATCCGATTAATTTATATGAAATAGCAACTCCCGACTGATTACCGCCAAAATTTTCGTCTGTAAAATCAGCAACATTAGTTATGGCAAAAATATCCTCCCTTAGCATATTTCTTAATTCTTTAAAGGAAGAAATATCAAGTTTTTTATAAATATATTCGGCTTTGGCTTCTCTTTCTCCGTCTTCATCCTGTACTCCGATAGCGCCGGAGCGTTCAAGTTCTTTTTTATCTTCTTCCGATAATTTAATGTTATAAAAAATTAAAAGAGCATTGGCTATACTTTCAAAATCGTCAAAGCCTGATGAATATAAACGGCTGTATGCACTTAACATCTCGGTTACTTTTTCGTAGTCGCCTGTCATTTCATCATTATTTTTATAAACAATTACGGGAAAATCTTTAAGTACATTTTCTTTTGTTTCACCAAATGTTACGGTTCCGTTTGTTTCTGTAAACTCTTGAATTATTTCTTTTGTATAAACAAAACCTTTCTTATAAGGCTGACCGCCTAAAGGTTGTATAATCGTAAATGTGAAAAAACAAGTAGTTTCTTCTAATATTGTGTCTTTTTTTACGCAGCAGGTATTTATAGGATTTAATCTTTTATAATATATCTTTTTTTCATCATCATAATTAATAAGCTCGTAAGCTATCCCGAACTTTGAACAATCTTTGGCAAGTGTCTTATTTTCAATGCTTTCTTTATCGTTTTTTTGTAAATTTTCGATTTTTGCACTGTCAAATCCTTTTTTAAATTTATATGAAACCGGCTTACCTATAAAGTAGTTAGTACTATTATTAACAATCATACTGGCAAGATTGACGTGTATTTTATTATCAATCCGTTTTTTCTGGCATAAATTTGCTTTTTTTAAATCGTCTTTACCCTGATAATATTTATCAAGCTCAATTAAATTGCTTTGAATTCCGTTAGATTGAGTAAATTCATTTAACCAAGCAGTTAAATTTTCTTTTGTGATTTCTGTTTCCGATGATATTATAAACTTTCCCATACCTGCATAATATCAGTTTAAAAAACGGGCTTTTAGTAATATAAATCAACATAGCTTGTAATCTTTTTATTATTTAGTTTATTTGTATCTTTCATATATTTTGAACATCCGTATC
This sequence comes from Candidatus Gastranaerophilales bacterium, assembly GCA_947589705.1. Classification (GTDB taxonomy): domain Bacteria; phylum Cyanobacteriota; class Vampirovibrionia; order Gastranaerophilales; family Gastranaerophilaceae; genus Avigastranaerophilus. The sequence goes on along the minus strand of CANQCO010000043.1, from coordinate 11,974 downwards.
TTAAGGCTGCTATGGCATCATCGAATATATTAACGGGTTCATCTATATATTCATTTGTCGTTTTGTCTTTTTGCCACTTCCATTGCTGAATTTCTTTAATTGTATTAATACAGGAGGGGTGTATATAAATTGTTCTTTGCTTTAGCCAGTCTATTTGAGAATTGATATAATTCTTTATTGTTGCGCCTGCAAGTGCTTTTTTGCTTGCCTTTTCCGTTTTTTTAACACCTTTTGCATTGTATCCTGCTTTTTTCCACATTTTAATTCGGTCAGGTTCAGCACTATCACAAAACATATCTATTGTTTTATCAAATCTGCCTTCTGCAATGTTAATAAGTTCGTCGGTGTCTTTTTCATATTCGTATAATTCGGAACATACATAAACATCACCGTCTTTAAATCCCAGCTCTAAAATAGCATTTGCGTGATTAAATCCAAAGTCTTGGCCGTTTGCCATAGAGTCAAAATTTTCAGCATTTGTATTAAATTCTTTGACAATATAATTAGTTAATATTAAGCCGCCAAGTTCGCCCCACTCGCCAAGCCCGTAAACTCTGTATCCGTCAGGGTCTCGCTCTTTTCTCCTCATCATTCTGCGGTGATATGCTTCATCAATAAATCGGTTATCTAAATAGGTTGAATGGTGGGTAAATATGTCTGTATCATCAATATCAAAATACTTGCTTTTAATCCAATGAGAAGCGCTTACGGGGTTAAATGTAAAAGTCATTTGATAGTATAAATTAGGGTTAATTTCGTTTAGGTTGCCTCTTAAACGATCATCTAATATATCAATGTCGCTTTCTTCAAACTCGGTTGCTTCTTCAAGCCATATCCAAACAAGTTTACCCACTTTTACAGTTATTGATTTTATTTTTTCTCTCTGCCTGTCGTCATACATTCCCCTAAATATTATTCTTGAACCGGTTAAGGTGCATTCCATCATTAAAGGGTTGCGTGTGATTTTCCATATCTTATTTGAATAAATACCAAATATTTTGATTATTGCAGCTTCAAGTTCAGCGAATGTGCTATCTCTGTTTGTGTCTTCTGTTTTTCTTAAAACAAGCAAATTAGCACCTTTATAATAAGGGTCAGACAGTTTTAAAATAAAATCCATTGCAACATTAACGCTTTTACCTGAACCTGCAGAACCTTTTGCCACTCGATAACGGCATTTTGTTTCGTTAAAATCTTTAAAAATTTTGTTAAATTCTACTTTTTCTGAAATTTCAATCATAATTTCTGTTAAAATTTATGGTTATAGGGCTTTGAATATTATCTTTATCCGCATTATATCCTGCCAGCTTGCATAATAATTCAATTGCTTTTAATTTGTCTTTGGGTTGAACTTTTTTTGAAACTTTATGAGCTTCACTTCCCCCATCTCCGCAACCTAAAACAACAATACATTCTTCTTCTTTTTCATCAAGAATATATCTTGTTAACTCCTCTTGAAGCTGTCTGGCCGTCAATATACTATTTTTTTCTATTTGTTTTTGAAGCTCGTTTATACGTGCCGTAATCATGCCGTTTTCTAATAATTCTAATGCCTTTCTGTTTATAGTTTTATTCTTCATTTTTGAGGCATTATAAGATTTACGGTAAGCCTCTGAAGCATTGCCGCATTTAATATATTCTTGACAGAATTTCTCTTGTTTTATTGTCAAAGTCATAAATTGACCTCAAATTAAGTTTAATCTATATTAAAACGGGCTTTAACTGTTTTTACAGCCTCTTTTATCGGCAGTTTATTACGCAATAACTTCAATAATGCAATATGGATTAATATCCGCTCTTTTATGCTTAAATCCCAAGTTCCTTCAAGCTCTGCTTGCAGCTCATCCGGGTAAAAAATTAATCCGTCTATATTCTCAGGCTCGGTTTCAAAGCCGTAAAAATTATTTGAAAAAAGCATATATATTTTTTCGTGCAGCTTTTGCAAAACGGCTATTCTGAAAATATGCCGTTCATCTCCTAATGGTATTCTTAACCCCTCATCATCCAAAACATAACATTGTCTTTTTAAATCTTTTCGCTCTTTTTCGCTTAAATCATATACACCGAAACGGTTATGCTCTTTAAAAAACTGCTTTAAAAGTTTATGATACTTGATATTATCAAACATATAAACGGTGTAGAATTTATCGTACTGCTCCATTTGTACGACATTTTTAACATCATTTTCAAATAAAGAGGGCTGAAAGTATTGCATCATAATTTAATGATAAAATATGCCCTAAAATAGTATTAAGTTTATTAAGAGAAATTATTTCGATAAAATCAAGCACTAATAGTTTTTTTCTATAAGTTCTTTGACTTTATTATAATTAGATAAAACATAATTTAATCGTTCTTGAGTTATTTTTTTATTTGTATATCTTGCATCACGACTATTTCTGTATAAAACTTCATAATATTTTAAAACATTATTTGTCTTTGTATAAGTCTCTACGGATAAATAAAATTTGATTTTATCATGAGAATTTATAGAATTAATGGGCATTCCCTTTTTATACAAATATGCTTTTACTAAACACAGGGAACTGTAAAAAATTGCAACAACTTGCCAAGCTATAAATCTTTTTGTGGCAGACAAAAATTCGTATAACTGGTAATTTTCATTACTTTTATCCAAAAAATCGGAGCAATAATTATCTAACATATTTTAACTACACTTCTTGGTAATAAATTCATTTTTTGTTCAGATATATTTATAAAAATTTCAGGATAATAATACTGTTGCATTTCCCAATCCGAAAGGATTTCAGATATATTGTTCTCGGTCTCAAAATCTTCTTCAAATACAAAAATATAAATTTCCAATTTTTCCATATTTAAGTTTAAATAAATATCGTCAACTTTATCAAGCTCTTTTAATTTCCATAAAGTAGACATTAAACTAACCGCAAAAAAAGCTTTGTCTCTTGAATTATTATCTTGATTTAAAAACTTTTCATTTAACATTGAAAGCCTCCAATTTAATTTTATCATGTTTCAATACTTATTTTCAAGACATAAATATTTATCATAATTACTGCACGTGCCGTATTGATAAATTATAATCAAATGCACTTATTATTATTCTTTCAATCAATATAGCTTTTTTAAAATAATCATCTGTTTGTTGAGTATTTCGGTTTAAAAGAGCCTCGTTAATTTTCGTTTGAATATCCTCTATATTCTCTGTTTGCAATACCCTATCAAGTAATAAATGTACCTCATTATCAACATAAATTCTTAACGGCTCACGATTGCCCGAATCAAACACATCAATATGATAAATTACATACGGATCAATAACTCTGAATTCAACCTGTGCATCAACGGTTATATTATATGGGATAACTTTATCATTTTTTGACTTGACGGAATGTGCGTTTAAAAAATGCACCTGCTTTTTCATATTTACAATATCGAATGACTGAATGACGGGGAGTTTATAACATAAACCCGTAGTAAATACTTTTTCGGGCTTGCCGAATGTTTTTCTGACTACATTAAACCCCTTATTGCAATAACGAACTGGTGTAAGATAGTCTAAAAAAGTAGTTATGTTATTTATTATTAATTCAAATAAGTTGTTCATTATTTATTATTTTTTAGCATAATTAGTTTCAATCTCATTGATTTTATTAATAATTTGTTCTTTAAAAGCAAAAATACCGTTAACATTATCAATCGGGGTTTTAATTTCTTTTGTTCCGTCTAAAAAGGAAATATATTTTTGAGCACGATTGAAATGTAATCTGCATATTGTTTTTCTTATGTTATCATCAAGTAAAACATTAAAATAACTTGCATTATCTCGATATGTAACTCTATTTATATCAATAGAACCGTTTAAAACAGCTTTAACTATTGCAAAACCCTCTAATTCTTCAAGGGTGGTTACAATCTCATTTTTATTTTCTTCTTTTTCTTCGGTTTTATTAATATGTCCAAAATCAAGCGAGGTTTTCATTACTTTTGACATAAAAAGATTAAATGCTTCAATAGTAGTCTTTTTATGTTTCTCTATTACTTTTGCAGTCTTAACTCCGTCATATATCGCAGATTTATCAAGCAAATATTTTACAAAATCATCAGAGGGATTTTTATATTCATTTTCAATGACTTCCTCAAAACTTCTAATATATTTTAAATCTCCCGCACAAGAAAAAGCCTTTTCCATATCAAAGTTTTCTTTGCAAAAATCTTGTAATGTGGATAATTGACTTTCTTTATATTCAAGCAAATTGAATGTAAAAAACGGGTCTTTATCTAAAATATTAGTTTCTTCTACATCAGAAAAGAATTTGTATATAATACCATTTGTAAATATAATAAATTTTGCCTTTGAAGCAGTAAAATATTTGAATAATTGACCGCCGTGTTTCTTTATATCAAGTTTTTCATTTTCAACTCTTTTACATTCAACTAAAATAATAGGCTTGCCGTCTTTTAAAATTGCATAATCAACTCTTTCATCTTTCTTAAAACGGCTGTCAGCGACATATTCGGGCACAACTTCAAGCGGATTAAAAACATCATAACCCAAAGCATTTAAAAAAGGCATAATTAAAGCATTCTTTGTTGCTTCCTCACTTATTAAACTATCTTTTAAATTTAATGCTCTATCTTTTAATTGTGCTACTTTTTCGCTAAATTCCATATATGCCTCTCTTTCAATAACTGTGCTCATGCTATCATGTTTTTTTAATTTTTTCAAATTTGTATTATAATTTATATACTGTTTGGAATTAAAGGAAAAAGTATGAGTTCAAGGCTATTTACGGACGTCAAACGATTTATGGATTATATCCAAAAAAGAAGCTATGCCCTGCAATTTATTAATACAATTATATTAATAGCTATTTGTTTTTATTTCGGTTATAAAAATCATATTTTAGAAACAAAAATTGATAACTTAGAAAAATCAATATCTAAAAAAGTTGACCATCGCTATTTTAATATGACAAGAAGTCTTGAAGATATACACAACGTCAGAATTGACACTTTAAACGGAAGTAAGCGCCCTTAATCACCATATAATAACCAGTCAATGGAAACTTCAAAATATTGTTTTATTTTGTTTAAAATTTCAATATCAGGGTTTAAATCTCCGCATTTTAAATAAATATAATCCTGCTCGGAGATTTTTAATAATTTTGCCATATCTTTATCTAAATATTCGTGTTCATCTTGAATTTTTGTTAAGCGTACGCCAAACCCCTCATATTTTTCCTCGATAGTTTTATCATTTTGACGGGCAAGAGAATTATTTATAATGACCGCTTCATCTAAATTCACCCCAAAGGCTGATTCTATTTTCTTTACTTCAACAGGCTTAAATGTGCTGTTTCTCTCAGCACGCCCGGCCATTGCCCGACGTTCAACGTCAATTGCTTTTCCTATCTCGGTGTTTGATAAATTGTTACGTTTTGTTAAATATGTTAATTTTGTCAAAACTTCGTTATATTGATATTTTTCATCCATTTGTTGTATTTTATTCTCATTGTGAATATTTTTATATTGACTTTCGGAACATTATCTGTTATCTTTTAATCATAGTTAATCAAAGGACAAGTTTATGAAGATTAAAGATGTAAATGATTATTTTCTAAAAATCATTGACCGATTTAACGAGGTCGGCGAGGTTAAAAGTTTTTCTTTTGATATTGAATTCTTAAACGATGATGAAAGTCTTATCGAAAAAAGAACTTTTGGACTTACCGACAAAGAGGTATGGGATTAAAGCCGAATGCCTTTTATGGCTGTGATCCTGTCGTCTGAATGCTTTTTTAGTTTAATTTCTTTTATAGCATTAAGATTTAACAACTTTTTACTATTCTCTGATGAAATTACTAAAAAATTACCCTTAACATTTTCAAAAAATTCAGAAACCGACAACGATTTATTATCCAAAACAATAGTATCGTAATCAGTACCCTCTAAACAGTCTTTAATTAAGTTTAACATTTAACCACCCTTCCTAAAGGAAATATCTATGAAAAATGACAACATCTTAGAACCGGTAATATTTAGATTACCACCGAAAACAAAGAAAGAATTAAAAGCTCTTTTGGCTCAAATGGGAACTTCCATTCAAGACAAATTCAGCAATTATTCATTTTCTTTGCTGGAAAAAAATAAAGAAAACTTTATTTAATTTCCAATTAAATCATACATAAAAGACACAATTAAAAAAAGACAACAAACACGGACAACAAAAATATGTATAGTACCACTATTTGTTGTGCAAAAATTTAAACTTTGCTGAATTTTTCAGCCGGAAGAAGGAACCACCGAATCAAAACCCGCGGACTGACCGAATTGCCTGTCAGCGCGTTATAAGTCAAAAAGGCACTTGAACCGTCGCCCACGCACACGGACTTGAAAATGGAGTGGCGAAATTCCGCAGGGTGAAGCGAAGCGAACCCGAGGGAGCAACAACCCGACCGAGCGGAAAAACCGAAGGTTTTAAAGCGAGGTTGCAGGGGTTGTGCGAACAGGAATTTCAAGACAAAAACTTATAAAAAACGAAGTTTGAATTTTTATATTCAGGGCTGCAACAGTTATGCTGCAGCCCTGCCATAAAAATTTAACGGAGGTTAAAATGGAACAATTAGAAAGTTTTGCTCTGCTTATTTTAGCAGGGCTTTTGGCTTATATTTTCAGCTGTATTTTAAAATATTTTGAAAAATGCTGTATTAATTATCGTTTAAAAAAATTAGAGAAAAATCAGCTTTATAAAAAAAGATGTGAATTACTTCACGATGATGCTTTTAATTACTACTATACTTTAGCTGTTACACGTCCCGATTTATTAAGCTATGACTTGGCGAGCAAAGATATAAACAGGCTAAAAAGAGAAAATCTGATTTTTACAATGTATTCAAAATTGAAAAAAGAATATTAATAAATTTATTTAATTAAAAATTTAAGGAGGTTTAAAAATGACTGAATTTAAAAAAGCAAGCAAAAAGAAACAAAATTTAAGGCTGTTATTAGAGGGTGCATCAGGGAGTGGAAAGACTTTCAGCGCTTTATTAATTGCAAAGGCAATAGCAGAGAAATTAAATAAAAAAATAGCGTTTATCGATACGGAGTTTGGCTCGGCAAGTTTATATGCCGACCGATTTGATTTTGATACTGTTGAACTTGAGCCGCCGTTTACACCCGAAAAATATGTTGAGGCAATAAAAGATGCTTCAAACTCGGGCGAATACGGAGTTTTAATTATTGACAGTATTTCTCACGAGTGGTCAGGGCAGGGCGGCTGTCTTGATATTCAAAGTGCCTTGGGCGGTTCGTTTAATGATTGGAAAAAGGTAACCCCGAGACATAATAATTTCATCAATACAATTCTTTCCGCAAACATTCATATAATCGGCTGTGCAAGAACAAAATCCGATTATGTTATGGAAGAAGGAGTTAATAAATTAGGTAAAGCAACGACTAAACCCGTTAAAGTCGGAACAAAAACCGAGCAAAGAGAGGGGTTGGAATTTGAATTTACAACGATATTCAGATTGAATCAAAACCACATAGCTTCCGTTTCAAAAGACAGAACCTCATTATTTGAGAATAAAGACGGAGTTATAACGGAACAAACAGGTTTAATGTTCTTGGATTGGCTTGAAGCCGGAGAAGAAATTAAATTGCCCGAGGATTCCGATATTTATATAGGATTAAGTGAACAAAATTCAGTTAAAGAATTAGAGGAATATTTTAAATTATATAAAAATAAGGTAAATAATTCATCTGATTTTATTGATGCCTGCAAGCTGCGCAAAAAGGCAATTTTAGAAGAAGAAAAAGAGCCTGAAACTATAACGTGGGGTTCAACAGATTTAACTTAAACGAAAGGATAAATTAAAATGATTATTGGAGCAGGATTTTATAACACACCAGAGGATTCTAGTAAAAATCCATATATTTCTATTGTTTTAGATGATGTTTTAAAAGAAAAATTTCCGGACTTAGCAAAAATTTCTTTTTCGCTAAATGAAATTCCGCCACAGGAACAAAAAGAGAACGGGCCAAGCTGGAGATTATCGGCTTATGTGCCAAAGAAAAAAGAAAATTAATTAATTTATATAATTTATTGAGGCGGCAATAAATTAACCGTGTTCCATACGGTTCTCTTTTCTATATCCGCCTTTTTCTTAATAATTATTACTCTGAGCCGTGCAGAGATTTCGACAATGTACACATAATTTTTACACGGCATTTTTTTAGGAGTTTTGGGATATGCAATGGAGCAAGCAGGAAATTGAGTGTTACAAATGTAAGCGCTCTAAAGACGGCTGCAAAAATTGCAGTATAAAAAAACTTTATAAATTAAAAAAATGTTTTATGTTTAAATGGGTTCTCTTAAAATTTGCGAAATTGGGAAAACCAAAGGAGGATTAAATGAACAAATTCGGCAACTATAAAATTACTTTTAAAAGAGAAGAAACTGAAGTAAAAATATCTGTCTGCAGTGATTTTGATAAATTTTGCAAAATATTAAATGATGCAGCTTCTTTTTTTTATGAAGCTATTGAGGATGATTTTACTATTTCTATTAATAAATAAGGAGTTTTGGGATATGTCTTACGCGCAGGAGTTTTTCAATAATTATATTGAACCGAATAAAATTAATAGTTTTACTCACAGGGATTTGCTGCAGCACACAAATACAAACTGTTCCTACAGTGTTTTAAGGTGTTTAAAAGCTTTTCTTCACTCAAAAGGCTTGCAAATAAGGGAAGAAAAAGAAGAGAGAATCAACGAAAAAAACGAAATAAAAAGATATAAAAGATTTTACATAGAGGTTATAAATGGTTAAAAGGTTTTGTGACACGGATATCTGGCAAAAAGATTGGTTTTTAAATTTAAACGATAAACAAAAATTACTTGCTAAATTTATATACGATAACTGCAACTGTGCCGGTATTTATGAAATTTCGTGGAAAATGCTTAAAGTTTTTTTTGACGGCGAAATTACAAAAGACGATTTTTTAAAAATAAAACAAATACGTTTTATCAATGAAAATACAATTTTTGTTGAAGATTTTATAAAATTTCAATGTTCAGTATCCGACTTAAACAGTCTTAACCCCAATAATAATGCGCATAAAGGCATTATAAAAATATTAAAAAAATATAATTTATTTTTAGGGGCTAGTGAGCCCCACCTTAGCCCCACCTTAGCCCCTAATGAGGGGCACATATGTGGGGCACAAGAAAAGGAAAAGGAAAAAGAAGAGGAAGAGATTAAAGAAAAAGAAGAAATAAAAAAAGAAGAAAAAGAAATAACCGACCCTTTACTTTTGTATTCAAAAATCAAAGAAAAATACGACCGTTTAACAGGTAAAAGAGGGTTTTTAAACTCATATCAAACCGAGAAATTATATATTCTATTTCAGAATACAACTGATTTTTTAGAAACTTTTTCTAAAGTCTGCCGTGTTTTGCAAGCTCTGCAGAATGATGATAATTGGAAAAAGAATATCGGCTATTCCCCGGGGCTTGATTGGATTATAAAAGATGATTTTAAGAATTATACAGCTATACGCAACGGCTCATATGATTATATTCTGGAGCAATACCAAAAAAAATTGATAGATAAAGAAATAAATAAAGGATTTATAACCGATGAATAAGGCTGAATTTATTAACTGGCTTATATCTAACTATGATAATAATGAGGATAATATAAGTTATACAATAAAAATATACTCAAACGGTCTCATAGATACTTGGGATTTCAACCGGATAAAGTCATATTTAGAAGAAAAAAGCAACTTTGGCACACTGCCGGAAATATATGAAATTGGGAAAATCGCCCGTGAAAATAATTTTATTTTCTCTGACTGCGAAGAAAAATGCGAAGCTTTAAGACACATACAAGCGATTAAAAAAGAGCCCCACGTTCCGATGCACAATTTTGATGAAGAATTAAAAAATAAAATCCGTATATTTTGTTCAAAATACGGGATAAAGCCGATATTTGATAAATAGTTGCCGTTTAAAATCGGCTTTTTTGTTACAAAAATTTCATGAACTTATTTTAAAAAGAGGATTTAAAATGCAAAACAATGTTATTAATTTTTTGAGGTTCAAAACAAAAATAAGCAAAACTCCTAACGATTTAGTGAGTTTTAAAGAGTTTGCGTTAAAACACGATATGAAACAGGGAACTCTTTATAAACTCGCCGAGCGCGGGTCAATTTTGCGCTACAAAAGAGGGATTTGGAAAATATCAGAATCGGAAGTTTTGAGATATTTAGACGGAGACAAAAACTATGGCTAGTTTTGAATATTTAATAAGTAAAATGCCTTATAGTGTTACAAAAACATATAAAGAACGCTGTGTTTGCGGTGCAATTCACGAAGTAACTCAAAGATTGACATTACATATTGATGTTTTATTTCATTCCGGCAATGTAAGATACAGAATTTTTTATGAAGCGGGAAAATACGTTATCGGCGAAAATACAGGCTTTGGCTATAAGACTTTAAAACAGGCCTTGAAAATTTTATTAAGATATAAAAACGAGATAAGGAAATAAATTTATGATATGTAAATATAAATTTCAAGAAAAAGAATATTACGACGGCAAGCCTTATTGCACCTTATTTGGTGAATTATGCGAGGATGTTTTTGCAGAATTAGGGTATGAAATTTGCGAGGATATTTGTCAGGTTTTTGAAGATAATAAGGAATATGAAAGGCTTATTAATCAATATAACGCAGTAGTTGAACAAAATAAACAATTGCAAAAAGAATTAAACGTCATAAGAGGTGAATCGTGGCGGGAATAAGCAAGAAAAAATATAAAACAAAAAAAGGTATTATTAATAAATACGTTATAACCTATCGGGATATATTCGGCAAACAGCATACCTCGGGACTTTATGACACGATAAAAGAAGCGAAAAAAGACCTTTGGAAGTATGATAAAGTCGAAACCGACAAACAAAAAATAACTTACGGCGAAATTTTTTCAATATTTCTAAAAAAAGCAGAAAATGAGTATGCGGAAAGTACGTTTAATACTTATAAAAGCATTTATGAGCGGTTTTTTGAAAATATAAAAGATGTCAAATATGATAAAATTTCTTCAATCCAATGGCAAGAATATTTTTATGATATTGAAACAAAATCAGGGCCATACATTCAACAGACTTGCTTGAAATTTGCTAAAGCTGCCATAAATTATGCAATTCATCATAACTTAGTTGAATATAATGTTTTTAACAAAATAGAAAAAACAAAGCTGCCAAAGGCAGATATACATCATTTGACTGTCGAGGAATTAAAATTTGTACTTGATGAGTGTAAAAGGTCATATCCTCAATATTATGCCCTGCTTTATACCTTTATCGGAACCGGAGCAAGAGAGGGCGAAATTTTCGCACTTACAAAAGAGGATTTTGACAGTGAAAACTTAACTATTCGGATTAACAAGCAATATACAAATAATAAACTTTATCCACACCCGAAAACGGCAAGCTCTAACAGACACATTAATATTTTTGCTGACCTTGCAGAAGTTCTAAAAGAGCATATTAAACGGCTTGATAAAGATAATCCTCTGTTATTTCCGAACCGAGTTGGCAATTACCACAATGACAGTAATTTTCGCATTAGATTTTGGTATAAACTGCTCGAACTTTGCGGAATAGAAAAACGAGTGAGAATCCACGATTTAAGAGGCTCATATATTGATTTGGGCTTGGCAAACGGATTAAGTGTTAAATTCGTTCAAAATCAAGTAGGTCATTCAAAAGCGGAAACTACTTTAAACATATACGCAAAAAATAATAACGATATGATAATTAAAGCCCGGGATAAGATAAATAATATTTTTTCCGAAAAATGTGAGAATAATGTGAGAATAAAAGAAAATCCGCCAAATAAAAAAATTATCCGCTTGCCTAAAAGGCTTACGGATATTAATTTTTAACTGGTGGGCGTTAAGAGACTTGAACTCCTGACATC
>CANQCO010000042.1 GCA_947589705.1 Candidatus Gastranaerophilales bacterium | reverse complement strand
ACAAGGACAAGGATGTAGTCCTCAAGGGAATATGACAATTCCGGCAAATTATTATATTCCAACAACAAATGCACAATATAACGGTGTAAATACAAGAATATTAAATCCTCAAGGTATAAATGAACCTGTAGCAATACAATCACCGGCAGCTACTGTAGCTCAACCGCAAATTCCACAAGTACAAATTCCTCAACCGCAAATTCAATCACAAATTCCTGCAGAAGCACCTCAAGCTTCATCTCCGGTTATAGATACGCCGATGACTCCTGATTCAACTCAAACTCCAGAGTCTTTTGCCGCTAAATTAAAAACAGATGACTTGAAAGCTCAAAAAGCAGCTATTGAAGAAATTGCCACTATCGTTAGAAATGATGATACTATGGCTCCTTTACTCCTTGATACACAAATATTCGATTCATTAGTTGACATTATTAATAAAGATACTTCTTCTCTTGAAGGACCTTCTCCCGAAGTTCTTGAATTAAGACAAAAACCTGAAAATGAGTTATCGGAAGAAGAAAAAGTTAAAGCTACAACTCCTGCTCCTCTTGAAGAAGCCGAAATCAATAAACAATGTTCATTATATACAATCGCATTTATGCAAGAAAGATTAAATAATGAACTTGAGAAAAAGAATGGTAAAGCTCTTGAACTCAGCGAATTACCTTATATTGATTTAGTTATTGATACTGCTAAATCTAATCAAAATCCAAAATTAAGGGTAGGTGCTTTAGCTGCTCTATCACATATCCAAAGACCAGAATATAAAGATGATTTAAAAACTATCTTTGAACTTGCTAAATCAGATGAAGATGCTAATGTTCAAGAATCCGCTAATAAAGCGCTGGAAAGACTCAATTCTATATAATTAATAAAATAAAAACAGGCTCTTAATAGAGCCTGTTTTTTTATATCTTTTTTATTCCGGCTATTCTTGGATCTAAAATTCTTCTTCCTACATTTTCAAATTCTATTTGACAGAATAATATTTTATTACTGTAATTAGCAAAACCTTCAATTACTCCCTTTCCGTGCTTCGGGTGGTATACAACATCACCAACTTTAAAAGGTATTTCCTGAATTGACGGAGTTTGAGACTTTTCTGTTTCGTATATTGGAATTTCTTTCGTTTCCTTTAAATTAATTTTTTCTTTTAATTTAGGTGGAATAATAGTATTTTCAGTTTTCTTTTCAGCTTTCTGTTCTATTTTTTTATTTAAATTTTGAGTTTCATTTCTTGTATTTGTGTCGTTTTCTATCGTAGTTTCTTCTTCAAACTCTTCTTTTTCTTCAGCTTGGACATCTTGAACTTCCTCTTGAATTTCATTTTGAAGTTCGTCTTTTACTTGCTCTTGAACCTCTTCTTCAATTTCTTCTATAAGTTCCTCTTTTTCTTGCTCTTGGACATTGTCTTGAATTTCTTCTTTAAGTTCTTCTTTTACCTGTTCTTGAACCTCTTCTTCAATTTCTTCTATAAGTTCCTCTTTTTCTTGTTCTTGAAATTCTTCTTGAATTTCTTCTTTTATTTCCTCTTGAATATCTTCTTGAGGTTCATTTTTTACCTTTTTTTCATCTTGATCAGAAATATAATCATTTACATTTGTTTCATAATCAATACTTATACCTGATTCAATATTATTAGAAGATTCATTGTTCTCATATTTTTCAACCGGTTCTACTTCTTGATATTCTTTATAGTCAACGATATCAGAAATATCATCGTAATTTTCAGGGATATATTCTTCATCATTCATAATATTATTGTCAAGTGAAGTATTTATTTCATTTTCAATATTTTTTTTTGAAGAATCAATATTATTTGTCTCTTCAGATGAAAAATTCATAACAGCGGGTTTCTCTTCAATTTCTTGTCCGGGATTAAACATTTCATAATGAACTTGTTCAACATCAACATCGGTTACAGTTTCTGTTTGAGGTTCAGAATTGTATACTTCTTCATCCAGAAAATCCAAATCAGAATCAGTTAAATCATCTTCTTCAATAGTAGTATAATTGTTAGGAATAAATTCCGAAGTTAATTCCTGAACAACAGCCTCAGTCGGAATTACTGTTTGAGAAGAAGATAAGAGTTTGTCAACATCTTTTTTTATTTCATATTCTATTAAATCATCCGCCGTAGAATCGGTAAACAATTTTAACTGAACAGGAATAGGTAAATAAAGTGTAGTCTGTCCATACAAAATCATTTCATTTTCATTAATTCGTTTTAATAATACGGTATATTTTTCATCTTCTTCCAATACACAAGAGGGTCTGCAAAGAACCTGATTTCTACATATTGATTTTAATATTTTTCTTGAAGGCGAAGTATATGTTGTTGAAATAACAGGCGTAATATTTGTATTTTTATAAAGATTAATTATAAATTTTTTATCTGCCTTAATACCTTCAAGAGATAAAATAAAATAACATTTCTCTTTTAAAAAAGTACAAATAGTCTGTATAATAAGACTATACCATTTTTCATGTATATCAGAAGCATCAATAATAATAGTTTTTGTTTCTTTAAAAGCAGAATTTAATATTTCAAACTGTTGCTTATCTTCAGCAAAAAGTCCATCTTGACCATATTCCCACAGTTTATTTCTAAAATACATTAATCCGTAACTTGGAGATGTTATAAATTCTTCATTTACTACTTTTTTAAACAGATTAAACGGAAGAAATTTTTCATTTAATGAATTTACATATTCTCTAACTTCAAGGATAATACTCTGTATTATTGTTTTTTCTTCTATAGAACAATCAACAGTATCATAATCCAAAATAGTATTAAATGCCTCGATATTAAGAGGAAGCTTAAAATCAGAACCTGCTTTCAATCTTATGCAATTATCAATATTATATTTTCCATCAAAATCAATTAATATTACATTCTGTTTTTTATTTTGTAATTCTCTTAAAATATTATAATTTATAGTTTCAGTTTCATCATCTCTGTCTGATTGGATATAAAGATATTCATCCAAAAAAGATATTGAAGGCTTAACATAATAAGCGGGATAATTAGATAAATTTCCAAAATAAATATTTATTCCCGTTCCTTTTATAAATTCTATAATTTCATCAGAATTTATATAAATAATTTTGCTGTTTTTTGCCGGAATATAACCATTATATAAAAAGACATTATCATCCTTGTCAATAGAAAGAGCAAGTCTGACAATAGAAAGATTAGCAGCAGGTGAGTCTGTTGTTTGAGTTGTTAATATTTGTGCAATAAGTTTTTGATTAGAATCTTCTATTAAAAGAAAATCTGACGGCAAAAGATGATTTTCTTCAGGATTATATAATATCTTTGCAATATCATTTTTTACTTCAAACAGCTGCATTTTAAACCTCTTAACTACAGACAATATCAGTCTATTCTAAAATACTTTTTAATTATACATATTTAAATTTCAAATCACATCATACGCACGCTGTAGGAGTTATATTTTGTTTAATATAAAATATAATTATGAATTTGACAGATTGTAATTATACAAGACTTATTGAGTATGAACGAAACGGACTTATTGAGCAGGTTCATTTCGGAATAATATTATATATGAATAAAGAAAAAGTATTGTATAAAATAGGAGATGACAGACAATATAAATTTTATCATCGTTCGTGCATGAAACCATTACAAGCTTCTTTATTAGTAGACTATAATCTTGATATTAAATATAATCTTACGGAAAAAGAAATAGCAATTGCGTGTGCTTCACATTGCGGCGATTTAATTCACCAAAAACTTGTTCTATCTTTTTTAAATAAAATAGGATGTGAAGAAAAAAATCTATTGTGCCCTGAGCATCTTCCTTTAAGTATGGAAGAGAAAGAAAGACTTATTAAAAATAATTTAAAACCGCAGAAAATTCATAATAATTGTTCCGGTAAACATGCCGGAATGCTTGCCATTTGCAGACATTTAAATCTTGATATTTCTAATTATAAAGATATAAATCATCCTTTAACAGAAATAGTAATTAAAAGGGTATGTGAATTATGCGAAATAAAAGATAATAACTATATATTGAGTAAAGACGGATGCGGACTTCCTGTTATTGCTACAAGTCTTGAAGCTTTAGGAAAAGGATTTCTTAATTTATTCACCGATAAAAAATATGAAAAAATTACCTCTGCATTTCTTAATAACCCTGTAATAATAGGTGGAAAAGGCAGGCTGGATACTGAAATAATCAGTGAGAATAAAGACCTTATTGCAAAAGTTGGTGCAGCGGGTTTATGTGTTGTTGTTAATCTTAAAACTAAAGAATGTTTAGTTGTTAAAATTGCTGATTCTAATATGGAAGCAAGAAGTTTTGCAGTTAAATATCTACTTAATCAACTTAATTGGTCAAATACTGAAATTAATAATAAAATTCTTACTCAGGATAATGAACAGGCAGGTTATATAAAACCCTGCTTTAATTTAAGCAAAAGTACCAAATGAGTCTTCTACATTTTTATTTATTGTTTGTTTAATAGAATCAATTTCTTTTTCAACGGCACTTTCTTGAGTTTGAACCTCTTCCAAACGAAGTTCAAGCACTTTATCTTTTTTTTGAATATCCATCATTGCTGATTCATATTTTGCTTCTGCTGCTGCATCATCAGATGTATCATAAATTTCTGATATTGCACTATTCCCCTGCCAAGAAACAGATTCCCAGTTATCTTTTTCTGATGTTTGCTGCAATAACCATTGACCTGATGTTAACATTTCTTGTAAATATTTTGGATCAGTAACATTTTTATCATATAAGAAGTGTTCATTTTCATTTTTTAGATTATTGTTAATATTAGTTTTATATTCAACACTAACATCAGAATCAGGATTATTTTCTTTATAATATTGAACTAAATATTCCATACTTTTTCCTGCCAATTCACCGGCTTCTTCAGAATCAAGATTAGGGAAATATTTGCTGATAAATTCATCGGCAGATGAGAAATTAGATACAACACTTTCGCCTTTCTCATTTTTAGAAGTAACATCAATAGAACCTGCTTTTTCAGGAACAACAACATTTCCGTCTAAATCAACTATTCTCATACATAGACCGTTAAAAGGGTCCTGGGAGGTAATAATATCATAAGTTAATTGTTGATTATTTGTACCATCAACACCGGGTAAATTAACTTTAAAGACAGTATTACTCATTGCAGCATTATACTCATCAGCAACAGCTTGTGTTTCACTTGACAATGCTAGTCTTTGCTGTGAGATTTGCTGTCCCTCGTATACCAAGTCGCTCATTCTCGCAGTAAGACAAAGATAACGTCCCTGTGATGCTGCCAGTCCCATAATTAATACTCCTTAATTATTTTATATATTAATCATGTCGACAATTTTATCAAATTTCTTTAATTTAAATTCAAAATTTATTAACAAATGTTAACAAATTAATTAATATCCCATCTTCCGCATGTACCGCCCCAGCGGGCAATAATTTTATCGGTTTTATTTTTTAAGTCAGGCTGAGTTACTTCACCTTCCACAATAGTAATTATTTCACAATTATTAGAACAACCGCTGCACTGATTTGTATAAGAATTAAATGCCATTTCTCCAACACTAAAGCCTTTAAAAGATGTTTCTTTATTATTGAATTGATGATTTTCCATAGCTAAAAGAGCCGCACCTATAGCCCCCATTGTCTGGTGGTTATCAGGAACAATAACTTTTGTGTTCAATGCTTCCTCAAAGGCTTTCACCATGCCTGTATTTGTTGCGACACCGCCTTGGAAGGTAACAATCGGAAGTATTTCCTTTCCGAGTGCAAGATTACTGAGATAATTTCTTACAAGAGCCTGGCATAAGCCGTATAATAAATCTTCAACAGGGTAACCCAATTGTTGTTTATGTATCAAGTCACTTTCTGCGAATACCCCGCATCTTCCTGCAATTCTTGCGGGAGATTTAGATTTTAGAGCAATTTCGCCAAAATTTTGTATGGGAACATTAAGCCTTGAAGCCTGCTGGTCGAGAAAACTTCCCGTTCCTGCCGCACAAACCGTATTCATTGCAAAATCGGTAACTATACCGTCTCTGAGTATAATTATTTTGCTGTCTTGCCCGCCAATTTCAAGAATAGTCTGAACCCCCGGTACATAGGTACTTGCTGCAACAGCGTGCGCCGTTATTTCATTTTTTATTACATCAGCTCCGACAAGTGCACCGGCTAAGTTTCTCCCCGAACCAGTCGTTCCAACCCCCAATACATTATATTGCGCTTTTGCCTGCTGCAATATATGTCTTAATGATTCTTGAACAGCAATAACAGGCTTACCTGCCGTTCTTGTCATATAACCGTCTATAAATTTACCGTTTTCATCAACAAGTGCCGCTTTTGTAGTCACGGACCCTACATCTATTCCCAAATATGAATTTAATGACATTAATATCCCTCTCAACTGTCAATTATAATTCTACTAAAAACAAGAATTAAAAAAAACATTTTTAATTATGTAAAAATATATAAATATTTTATGGATAATATAACAAATTTAAGGTATTTTAAACATTAATTACGAATAGCAGAAGGTATTTTATGAGTAAATGGGAAAAATATTAGCTTATTATACTAAATATCTGGATAATGTTCCTGATTACACAAAATGGAATAAAGAACAAGCCACTTCCCCTGCAAAATTTTCGCTTTCAGAAGAACAAAAAGTTTCTTTACAAAAAAAAGCAAAAGCAATTACAGACCCAATATTAATTTCTGACAGATATGAACATGAAAAAGCAGAAGATTCCGAAGCTTTTTTTCAAACACTCAATATTGAAATAATGTCTTTAGCCAGCTTAATTACCTCTTTACCTATTGCGCTTGCGAAAATTGCTCCGTTTTTAAGCAGACATTCGGATAAAAGACCTTTTCTCAAAAAGATTTCCGATAGTTTAAATAAATATAGCACTTCTTTTATTAATATAGGAAATAAAAAAATTTCTTTAAGTAAAGCAGCTACTGTTGTTTCAGGTTTAATTGGCGGAATTTTTTATATTAATGGTATTAAAAAATCAATGGAGTCACAGCTTGGAATTATCAGAAAAGCAAGTTTTGATTCTTCAAAAGAAATAATTAATAATCCAAAATTATTTGCAATACTTACACCTGAGCAAGAAAAAGAAGTAAACAATCTCGCTGTTCAGGAAAAAAAAGCCGGCTATGTATTCGTTGATAAATTGAAAGATAAAATTAATATTAATACTTCTTTTAAAACAGTTAAAGATTACACTTTAAATTATCCAAATTATAGAAAGCAGAAAGAGAATTATTTTGATGAAATAAAAGAAAATAAAACTGTAGCCGATAATCAAAAAGAAAATCAAGTACTCTATTCAAACTATGTGAAAAACGTAGAGCATGAAGTTCTTGAAGACTTAAGACGTGTTGAAACTATATCTAACATAACATATTCTGCAATGTTTACGGGCGGATTCCTTGAATATCTTATGACAGATAAACTTGTTGACGTTCTTAAGATAAAAAATAAACCTCTGAGTATGGCTGTTAAACTTGCAGTTCCGCTCATTACATATTTAATTCTGAATAAAAATATATCTGATATAGAAAATAAAGCTATTTTAGCAACAAAATATAAACATATTAAAAATTTCTCACAAAATCCGGAAAAAGCTATTGAAAAAGGGGAGAGAAAAAAACTGATTCCTTTTATAAAAAGCGTCATTAAAGATATGAAAGATTACGAAAAATTTTCCGATAATGAATTAAATGAAATAGAACATAGGCTTGAAGAAAAAAAGGAAATAAGTTTAACAAAAGAGCAGGAAAAAGAAGCTCAAATATTACAAAAAAATACCGCAGCCGTTATTAACAAGCACAGAGAAAATGTGTATGACCAATCTGTCGGAATAAAAGCATTTTCTGAAACAATCTTAGGTCCCATTGATATAATTGCAACAGCGGTAGGAGGAAGAATAGGTTATAATTTATCAAAAAAATGCCCGAACAAAAAAATATCAGGAATGTTAACGGGCTTAGGTGCAATTATAGCATTCATTCCCGCTGCTATTATTGAAGCAAAATTAACAAAGCAGCAAAAATTATCCGAAAAAATTGCTGCAATGCTTACAGTTAAAGAAATTGAAGAAAAGCCTTATTTTGAATCAAATAATGTAAATAATTTGAGTTTTAATAAATCTGATTCGATATTTAAAGATTTTATTCAGTTATAAAGGAATTGCAACAAGTCTTTCATAAAATATTTTTTCTTCAAAACTGTCCGGCAGATTATTCCAGTATCTAAAAATATTTATTCCCCGTGATTTAAACTCTTTTACAATAGTGTCCGCCTCTTTTGTATTTTCAGCCAAATAAGGGTAACAATAAGGATATCTAATATTTTGAATATTTATTTTTAGGCTGTTTATCATGCCATACTTATTATGGAATAATTGAAATTTATCAATTCTTCCGGTCTTTTCCGCATTTTTATCAATTAAAGAAAAGCGTTTCTCAATAAAAGCATTCATATACTTTATATCTTCAAGGTCTAGTCTGTTTTCATTTTCTATAAATTTTTCAAATGAATATTCATCAAAGTTATAATTATACTCATCAAAGGCGAAAGGTATAATTTTATCGGATTTTAAATACAAAAAAGCACCTGACATTAAATAAGGGAAAAATTTTCTGACCGAGTTAAAACAAGCAATTCCTTTTGGTTCAAAGAAAAATGAATGTGCATTATCAATTATAAGATTCTTGTATTTTCCTGCCATTTCATTAACTATATGAGAACAGACTCCGAAGTAATCAGGATAGAGAATATATGAATTATCAGGAAATGACTCTTTAGGCTTGAAGGTTTTATCAATATGATAATAATTTATTTTGCAGTTTTCTTTATTTAAAGATGTCCTAATAGCAGGGCATATATAGTATGGAATATATATTTCTTTTATCTCAAAAACTTTAACGATATATCTCAGGCAGTTTCGTCCCGTATTCAGTTTAACAATGTTATATCCGCTATTTTTCATTAATATAGAGTTCTTCCAAATTATGAGTGCTACCGCCTAAAGGAGTAGGATGCAGATTTTTTATTTTGTTTCTTACCGCAGTAATAGTCAGAGGAGAATATAGATATATAACGGGTCTTTGGTCATATATTATCTGTTGATATTTGTCATATATGACCTTCCTTTTATTATAATCAAGTTCGAGCGCACCTTTTTCAATAATTTCATCAAGTTCTTTTTCCCAAGGAAGAATATTTTCCTCTGTATCATAAGGAAATCTCATATTAAAAAGGTGCAAATGACCTTTAGAATACCAGACATTTTTACCGCCATGGGGTTCTAAGGGGCTTCCCGTAAGTCCCATTAACACCATATCCCAGTCGGAAGTAGACATCATTTTACTTACAAGTGAATTAAATTCAATGGGTTTAAAGTTAACTTTTATTCCGAGCTCTCTTAAATCTTCTTTTACCATAACACCGAGAGCTTCTCTTTCCGTTTGTCCGGCATTAGTATATAAATCAAATTCAACAATATTTCCTTCTTTATCGTGCAAAATACCTGCACTATCTAAATAAAATCCCGATTGTTTAAGAAGACTTTTAGCATACTCCAAGTCTCTCGGGTGGCCTGATGCAAGATTTTCATTTAAGAAAATCGAAGATAATGATTCAGCGGTAAATAAAGGCTGTGCAACACCGTTTGCAACATTATTTACCATTGCGTTTCTGTCTATAGCGTAATCTACTGCCGTTCTAAAATTAATATCAGAGAACCACTTTTGTTTTATAGGGTTTACGTAGTATTTCCCATCTCTATCTTTTCTGTCATTGAGATTAAAAGCCAAAAACATTGTCCCTGTATTAGGTCCCAAATTATACAAAGTAAAATCGGCTTTTTTTTCTTTAGCCTTAAATCTAGGTAAATCCTTGCCTCTAACGGAAATAATATCAAGCTCGCCTGCTTCAAATTTTAATAGTTCGTTGTTTAAGTCTCCTACTATTAAAATTACATATTTATCTATATAAGGCAGAAGCTTATTATTTTCATCAATTACATAATAGTTTGGATTTCTTTTCATTACAACTCTTTGCGCAGGCACATATTCTTCAAGCAAAAAAGCACCTGAAGCAACAATATCTTTAGGATTAACCGTAGTTGATAAATAAGAATCAAAATATCTTTTACCTTTATTTACTACGGGTTTAAAAACGTGCATAGGAGCAATCTGAGAACCGACAAACCTCTGAAAAGGAGCAAACGGCTCTTTTATTTTAAATTCAACGGTATATTTATCAATCTTTTTTACTTTAGGATACTCTCCCGCAATCAGAACGGAATCTCGGAGTGAAGTATTTCCAAATCCTGCGAGTATAATATCATTCCAGGTAAATACAACATCGTCTGCTGTAATTTCCTTGCCGTCAGTCCATTTAATACCTTTTCTTAATTTTATTGTATATGTTTTTTGGTTATCCGAGACCGTCATTTCTTTAGCAAGAGCAGGTATTACAGCACCAGTATCGGGGTCTGTGGTAAATAAAGGGTCATACATTAAATCACCTATTTGAGATGATGTTGCGTCTTTTGATACCCAAGGATTAAATGTCTTAGGTCCTTCACCTATTGTTGATACAACTATTTGCCCTCCAAACTTTCCCGAAGGTGAACGGGATAATCTATATTCAATCCCATTTATTAATTTTGTAGCGAACGGTTTATACTCTGTTTTGTTTTCACTTTTTACGGATGTGTTTACAGCTGAAATGTTTATTTGATTCTCGCCTTTATCTATCCTAAAACAGGCAGTTATGATAAACATAACAACTATTAATATTAAAATTAACTTATAAAACTTCTTCATAATTTCAGATTATCACGACATGGAAATTTTTTGAAATTAATCTTGTGACTTAAAATTATTCATACTTAAAAATATAAAAATCGGTTAGCCAGCGTGAATTATTTCTTCCCTGAAATATAATAATTGTTTTATCATCAAGATTCATAGTATTATGATCAACTCGTTTAGAAGGCATTTTTCTTTTAATATTTGTTATTTTACCCGTTTCTATATTGTATATCCAGGCTGTTTTTAAAGCAGACCGTTTATCATCATCTTCATTATTTTCATATTGATATTCTCCTCCTATAAATATTAATTTATTTTTTTCTAATAAATTAACACTATATCCGGAATACTCTTTTCTTTTGTAATCTCTAATCAAATTATCGGAACAATTTTGTCCATTGATGTCGCATGAGAGCATTTTTATTTTATTATCAGATTTATAAACAATAGCTATTTCATCTCCTTTTACATCAGTAGAAAATAATTCGGCTGAAAAGATTTTATTATCTGATATATTTTTAACTTCAATTTCACCTGAGTTCGGATTATAAAGCACTATATTCAATTTTAAATTTGATAAAGAAGCTCCATTTTTAGCAAGAATAGCGATATTTCCGTTATTTAGTCTAACAGGAGCTGATAGAACATATATTTTCTCATTAAACGGGATTGTTTTTTTCAGCGTTAATTCATTTTTATCAAAAATATACATTCGTTCTGCATCTTTTGCTATGTACATAATTTCGTTATTACTTTTGACGTCAACAAAATATTTAAATGCCTGAAATTCAACTTCCGGCGGTAAATTTTCCAGAAAGGCTTCTTTAGTTTTAAAATTATATTTATAAATAACGGGTCTGTCAGACATCTCAGCTAAAACAACAATTTCATCATCGGAAATTTTCAACGCAGACCTGTTTGTTGCCGAAAAAGGAAGTTTTATTTTATCATAAGGTTTAAATTCCTGTAAGAAAAGGTCTCTTGAATATATAATATTGCTGTTGAATGAAAATTCATGATTAGCGGAAAACGTCAGAAGAATCAGCTTATCATTATATATAAATAGATTGTCATTCATTATTTCGGAGCCATATGATTCAAATTTGCCTTTTCCCTGAGAAAAAAAGATTATAAAAATAACAATAACAAAAATACAAACAGGAACAATAATTTTCAACAAATCTTTTATTTTCATATTAAAACTCCTAATTTATAATTTGCCCGTATAAGCACCAAGTTTGAGCTTTAGTTATTTTAACATTGCAAAAGTCACCTATATAATTTTTGTCAGATTCAAAATGAACTATTTTGTTGTTATCTGCACGTGAGTTAAGTATTGTTTTACCGTTTTTTTCCGTTTTTGATTCCACAAGAACTTTAAGAGTTTTACCTACAAATTTCTTATTTGACTTTAAACAAGCCTCTTTGTTTTTTTCGTTTAAAAGTTCAAGTCTTTTGGATTTTACATCTTCCGAAATAAATTTATCAACCATTTTCCCTGCTTTAGTAAATTCTCTTGGGGAATATGCCGCAGTATTAGAGTAATCGAGTTCAAGTTCATCTATTGCTTTTAATGTGTCCATAAATTCTTCTTGAGTTTCAGAGGGAAATCCTGCAATAAAATCAGATGTTATCGTTACATTTTCAAAACGGTTTCTTATTTTATGAACAATTTCATAATATTGGTCTTTAGTATATCTTCTGTTCATCTCTTTTAAAATACGGGAATTACCCGATTGCATCGGAATATGGAAATATTTACAGACTTTTTCACACTCAGCAACCGCATTTATAAGGTCATCGGTAATATCAGAGGGATATGAAGTAACAAACCTTATTCTGAAATTACCGTCTAATTTGTTTAATTCTCTTAATAGATTTGCAAGTGTAATATTTTCATCTTTAAAGTCCTTACCGTAGCTGTCAACATTTTGACCTAAGATTGTAATTTCCTTAAAGCCTTCCTTAATAATATTTTTAGCCTCTTGAATAATTTCCTCGGGTCTTCTTGAGCGTTCTCTCCCTCTTGTAAAAGGAACAACACAGTATGTACAGAAATTATTACACCCCTCTATTATCGGAATCCAAGCATTAACAGAATCTTTTCTTATAATTTTAAAATCATTTTGATTGCATACTACGGGTTTTTCGGTTATAGCGCATACTTTTTCATTGTTTTGTATACTTTTTATCAAAGATGGAAGTTCATATATATTATGAGTACCGAATATTAAATCTACATAAGGGGCTCTTATTCTTATTTTTTCTTTATCCTGCTGAGCCACACAGCCGCATATTGCTATTTTTATTTCGGGGCGGTCTTTTTTCCTTTTTCCCCAAACACCTAATTTGCTGTATGCTTTATCTGCCGCAAGCTGTCTTATACTGCAGGTATTAATAATCAATAAATCGGCTTCTTTTTCATTATCCGTTTCAACATAATCAAAATGCGAAAGAATACCTGCAATTCTTTCACTATCCGATTTATTCATCTGGCAGCCCATGGTTTCTATGTATAACTTTTTCATATTTAAATTATAATTGAAATATTTTATTTATAAAGAATTTGAATTTTTCGGATTCTTTTTAAGTAATCCCATACTTTCAAGTTCATCAATAATCAAAAAATTGTATTTTTTAGCCATAGTATCTGAAAATTCTTTACAAGATTCCACATTTTCAATACATTTAATATCTAAATGCGGAACTCCTCCATATTTTTCAGCTTCAGAATGATTAAAATATTTATTTATAAAATCTTCATTATAATCTAACACTTTCTTTAACAATTCATTTAAACTTAAATAATGAATATTTGAAGATTTTATTTTTAATCTCATTTTCATCAAAGCCTCAAATAAATTTAAGGATTGACCGGTTGCAGTATAATCAAAAAATAAAAACTCTTTGTCAGAATTTTTTATCTTTTCATTATTTATCCCCTGTTGACTTAAGAATTGTTTATAAGGTTCAAGTTTTTTATTACCTAAAAATAAGATATCGCTTAGCAAAAGTTCTCTTAAATGTGATATTGGAAGATATTTTGTTTCAACACCGCTAAATTCAAGTACTCTTGCCAGAGTAGCAGGTGATGTTCCTAAAGAAACAAACGCATATTTATTTTCTCCATACTCTTTATCCAAATATGATTTTAAAAATAATCCAACACTTAAGTTTTCTTCTACAGCCGTTTTTAAATTTTTATTCTTTGAACATAATTCTCTTAGTATATTTTTTTCATATTCACTTAGGGATCTATAAAAATCAATATCAAATTTTTTAGTTCTAGACAGTATCTTATTACCGCTAAATAAACACCTGCATTCAAATTTATCTTTTTTAACAGGTTCTTCTAATTCTATAGAAAGACGTTCATAAGAAGAATCAGCTCTACTGTCAAAAACAAAATCTTTTATAGCCGGTAAAATTTTTGTTCTAAACGAATCAGTACTACTGCTCAAAATTTTTTTTTGAGGAGCTGCAGAACAATTTCTGTTTACAAAAGAAGTTATAATTGCCGGTATTTTCATACTGGCTATAAAAAATGAAAATATTTTTTTTGCTGTTACACTGGTCAAAAAAATTAAGCATGATATACTAAAAAAAAGGAGAAAAAATGACTACCTACGTAAAAGCAAGCCATATACTTGTAAAAACAGAAGAAGAAGCTTTAAAACTAAAGAATGAAATATCAAAAGGTAAAGATTTTGCAAATATAGCAAAAGAAGTATCTCTTTGCCCGTCAGGACAAAATGGAGGAGACCTTGGATACTTTACAAAAGGTCAAATGGTTAAAGAATTTGAAGACGCTGCTTTTTCTATGAATGTAGGGGATGTTTCTAATCCCATAAAAACTCAATTTGGCTATCACTTAATTTATTTAACAGATAAAAAAGATTAATGGATAATAATTTAATTGAATATTTAAAAGAATTTTTGTCAAAAAACGATATTGACGGAATGATAATTAATTCAACAAATGAATTTCTTGTTGAGTATAATATGCTGGAGTTAAATTCAAGATATCATCTAACAGGATTTTCAGGCTCAACAGGAGATGTATTATTTACGCCGGATAAAATATATCTATTTGTGGATACAAGATATCACGAACAAGCAGGCAGTCAGGTTGACCACGATTTTATAGAAGTAGTAAAAATGCCGTTGTCTCAATCTTTTTTATCTGCTTTAACTCAGATAATTCCTTCCTATTTTAAACTTGGAATTGTTTCTAAAAAAACTTCCAAAAAGTTTTACGATAACCTTCTAAATAATTTACAGCAAAAAAATTCCACTATAAAATTACTACATACAGACCCTGTTATTGACTATAAGAAAATTACAAATAACGAATCGGGGTATAATGTATTTAAAGTTAATAAAGAAATAACAGGTTTAAGTGCTGATGAGAAATATCTTCAGTTAAAAGAATATGCAGGCGAAAAATTTTGTATAATTGTAACTTCTCTTGAAGATATCGCATATTTTACAAATCTTCGTTCTTACAATTTTGAATATTCATCTGTATTTCCTGCCAAAGCAATTATAAATGAAAAAGAAGTAAGAATTTATACAAATTGTACTCTGCCTGAAATAGGTGAATACTATAAAATATATGACATTTCTGCCTTTGACATCGATTTAATTTCAATTGAACATTCCGAAGTATTTATAGATGATTCTCAACTTTCTATATCAGACTATAAATTACTTAATCAAACAAATATTTTAAAAACAAGCCATTTAAAATTATTTAAAACAGTAAAGAACGAAACAGAAATTAACCACTTAAAATCATGTTTTAAACGATCGGATGAAGCTTTAAAAGTAATATATGATATGATAAATTCAGAAAATATATATTCTGAATATGATTATTATGAAGCCCTTGTAAACTCATTAAAAGCAAATGGTGCAATGTCTTTAAGTTTTAAACCAATAGTGGCAGCAGGAACAAACAGTTCAATAATACATTATTCAATGCCGTCAAAAGATAAAATGGTTCAAGACGGTGATTTTCTGCTTATTGATTATGGAGGATATTATGAAGGCGGTTATGCTACAGACACTACCAGAACTTTTATGAAAGGAGAACCCTCTCAAGAACAAAAAATAGTATATACAAGTGTTTTAAAAGCATTTCTAAATGCCTATTATAATAAATACAACAAAAAATCGTCATATTATAATATAGATAAAATAGCAAGAGAAACAATAGAAAAATCAGCACCTGAAGGATATAATTTTGCACATTCAACAGGGCATGGCGTCGGAATTTCAGTTCATGAAAATCCGCCAAGAGTTTCTTGTAATGATATTTCAAAAACTAAAATTTTAGAAAATACCGTATTTTCTATTGAACCCGGAATATATAAAGAAGGAGCAGGCGGAGTTCGCCTTGAGAACACTGTTTATGCTTCCGTTTCGGAAGAAGACAATACTATAGTTATGAATTCGCTCTCTCATTTCCCGTTTGAAATTAAAATGGTTGATTTATCAATGCTTAATGATTATGAAAAATATTACTATATGAAGTGGCAGGCTAATGCATGCATTCTATAGTTAAACTTTCCGCTAATAAAATAAAAAAAATAAAAAAACTTCACCAGAAGAAATACAGGGATGAATCCGATTTATTTATAGCCGAAGGTGAAAAGGCGGTTAATGAACTTATTGAGGCTAAAATTGAAGTTATAGAAATTTATTCAACTGATAGAAACTCCAATTACACAATAATTTCTGAAGATGATATGAAAAAAATTTCAACTACAGCTTCCGCTTGTGCTATTTTCGCAGTTGCAAAGAAAAGAAAAGTAACAGTTGAGGATATAAAAAATGAAAATAAAATAATATTATTGGATTCTATATCAGATCCAGGGAATTTAGGTACAATTATAAGAAGCTCTGCTGCATTTAATATTAATGCCATTATAATATATGGCAATTGCACGGAATTATATTCACCTAAAGTTATAAGGTCTTGCGCCGGTAATTTTTTTAAAACTCCAATTGTGCATATAGCTTCTATATCCGACATTGAAAAGAACTTACCTGACCATATTAAAATATCAACCGCTTTAGGTAAAAAAAATAATACAGACATTTATAATTATGAAAAATTTATTATTATGTTTGGCTCGGAAGCAAAAGGATTATCTGAAGAACTTATAAATATCTGCAAAAAAAATATAAAAATAGATATGTCTAAAAATGTCGAATCTCTTAATGTTGCCGTATGCTGTTCCATCATTTTATATGAGATTTTTAAATTTAACAGAATATAAGAGTTTATATAATGTCCAACCGTGGTATTAACTATTTAAGAGAAGAAAACACAGAGGAAATCATGAAAACCGAAACAACTCTTGAGAATGATACATTTGAAAGATTAAGATATTTACTGAACAATTTTAACTCTCTTGAATGTCAAATTGACATCTATTCTCAATACATAAAAAATACTCTTATGAAAGACAGCGAAGAAAAAATTAATAAATAAATCATTTTTTTGCTATTATTAATGTTGTATAACATTATGAGAGCAAAAATATGTTAAGAGAGTATTTTTTAGAAAAAGTTACAAAATCGGTAAATAACTTAATTAAGAATAAAGCTTTAGGTCAGATGAGTGAAAATGATAATTTTTCACTTAATATTGAAGTGCCAAAAAATACACAATTCGGAGACTTCGCAGTTAACGTATCATCTCTTTCAAGATACACAAAACTGCCACCTGTAAAAACAGCAGAGATTATAGCACAAAATATAGATAATACTGATTTTGACATTAATATAACAGCAGGATTTATTAATTTCAGGCTTAAAAATACCGCTTTTAATAAAATTATTTCCGAGATTCTTGATAAAAAAGAAGAATACGGAAGAAATAATAAAGGAGAGAATAAAAAAGTAATTCTTGAATATGTAAGTGCTAACCCGACAGGTCCTTTTCATATAGGACACGGAAGATGGGCAGCAATGGGAAGCGCATTAGCTAACGTTATGAAGTTCTCAGGTTTTAATGTCTATCAGGAATTTTATATTAATGATGCGGGAAGCCAGATTCAAAAGCTTGGTAAGTCACTTTACATAAGAATTTTAAAAGAATTAAATTTTGACATTGATTTTCCCAAAGATGAAGAAGAAGCAAAAAATTACTATACGGGTGAATATCTAATTCCGATTGCCAAAGATTTTATAAAAGAAGAAAAAGAAAAAACAGAACAAATAAAAAAAGATTATAACAACTCTTTTAACCCTGAACATTTAAAATATATTTCAAAATATGCAAGGTTAAAAATGCTCAATCTTCAAAAAAAATTACTCGAAAACTTCCATACACATTTTGATAATTATTTTTCGGAACTGACTTTACACGAATCAGGTAAGGTAGAAGAGTGCATAAAAAAACTTAATGACCTCGGAGTTTTATATGAAAAAGACGGAGCACTTTGGTTTGCCTCATCAAAATACGGGGATGACCAAGACAGAGTAATTAAAAAATCAGACGGAGCATATACCTACCTTACAGCAGATATTGCATACCACTTTAATAAACTTCAAAGAGGTTTTGATATTCTGTTAAATATTTGGGGAGCAGACCACCATGGTTATATACCGAGAATGAAAGCAGCAATTGAAGTTCTGGGATACAACCCCGATTCACTTGAGGTGCTTTTAGGTCAGCTTGTAAACCTTGTTATGAACGGAGAACAGGTCAGAATGGGTAAACGTACAAAAATGATTACCCTTGATGATTTAATAGAAGATGTAGGTGTTGACGCTACAAGGTATTGGATGATTATGAGAAGCATTGACACGACATTGGATTTTGATATAGATTTAGCAAAATCAAAAACAGACGAAAACCCCGTTTTCTATGTACAATATGCCCATGCAAGAGCCTGCTCGATATTAAGACATGCTATAGGTGAAAAGGTTGACGTGATTGAAGGTCAGCAAATACAATCAAATTTAAAAGATATAGAACAAAAAATCCAAAACTTAAAGCAGGATGATTTTAACATTCTGTGGGATGTTAAAGACGAAAAAGCGGAAGAAATTACAAAAAAACTTATATTAAAACTGGAAGAATATAAACATATAGTTATTACTGCAGCATTAAACAGAACCCCTTATATTATAACCAAATATTTGCAGGAATTATCTCAAACATTCCACCAATTTTATACTTTTTCAAAAGTGTTGGTGGATGATGAAAAACTTATGCTCTCAAGACTAGCCATTGTAAAATCGGTTACAATTATATTAAAATCAGCAATGAATCTTATAGCGGTTACAGCCCCCGAGAGAATGTAGCAAAAGGATTGTAAAGGATTTTACTAAGATAATATTTGTTGTATAATAAATTCATTAAAAAGTGCAAAGCACTGTAGATTAGCGGAGGAAGTCTTTTATGACAATAAAGGATTGGTTCGAACAAAGAAAAGAAATGCAAATTGCAAGAAGAGCCAAAGAAACGCAAATAGATGACAGTATCGGCAAATTATGGGTCAAATGTTATAACTGTAATACACAACTATTAAAAAAAGATGTTGAAGAGAATTTGGAAGTATGCCCAAAATGCAACTACCACTTTAGAATTAACGCAAGAACAAGAATAAATCAGCTATTTGATGAAGGAACATTTGAAGAAATGTTCTCGAATATTACAACAGCAGATCCTTTAAATTTTACTGATACAGAACCATATAAGAAACGAATAGCGCAGGCAAAAGCAAAAACGAATATGAATGAAGCCGTTATATCGGGAGTAGGTAAAATTGACGGGAATGAAGCAGCTGCTGCCATTATGGATTTTGAATTTATGGGCGGTTCTATGGGAAG
>CANQCO010000041.1 GCA_947589705.1 Candidatus Gastranaerophilales bacterium | reverse complement strand
CGCAGAGATAAAAATGTTTTCTCTCTTAGGGGCAAATGCCGTCGGAATGTCTACAGTTCCTGAAGCTATTGTTGCTAATTATTGCGGATTAAAGGTGTTAGGGATAAGCTGCCTTACAAATTATGCGGCAGGAACTACGAATAATCCTTTGAACCATCAGGAAGTTATAGATACAGCAAACATGGTTAAAGAAAACTTCAAGAATCTTTTAATTGAGCTTATTGAAAAGGTTTATTAATTAATATCAACGACGCTCACTCCGTCGCCGCCTTCGGCGTTTTCACCCGCTCTGAATTTAGCAACATAAGGCGAGTGCATAAGATATTCTCTTATGACCTGTTTTAATGCTCCCGTTCCGTGTCCGTGGATTATGTATACGGGACTTAAGTTATAAAGACTTGCTTTATCAAGATATTTTTCTATTTCATCAAGTGCTTCTTCACACCTGTAGCCTCTTAAATCCAAAGTCTGAGATAAGGAATGTCTTTCAAATGAAAAATCTTTTTTATATACGCCTTTTGCTTTCTGTTCTCTTTTTATTAAAGATTTATTTAAAACGGCAAGTTTATTTTGTTTTATCTTTGTTTTTAACTGCCCTAACTGAATTAATACATTTTTATTCTTATCGGGAAGTTCTAAAATTGTGACTTCCTGGTTTAGGTCGGTAATCATAACGATATCGCCTGCTTTTGCTTTTGTCCAGTCAATAGGAGTATATTTTTCGGCTATTTCGTCTTCATCTTTTCTGAAATCAGAGCGCATTACCGTTTCAATATTTGCCAGACGGTTAAAGCTTCTTCTTGCAATTTTTTCTGATTTTTCTTCCCGCATTTGTTTAAGTATGTCTTTTATTTCATCACGGGCTTCATTTATTGAGGTTTCATATTTCTTTTTGTATATGACGATATTTTTCTTTTTTTCTTTTTTTATTTCATTTAGTTTATCGTTAAGACTTTGTTCCAACCGTTTAACATTTTCTTCTTTTTCTTTAATAATGAGTTTAGAGTCAGAGAGCTCCTGCTGAGTTTTTTGGAGTTCTTCAAGAACTTTTGCGCTTGTGTCTTTTTCATTAAAGTAAATATCTTTGGCATTATTAATAATTTCTTCTTTTAAACCGAGATTTTTACTTATTGATATAGCGTTACTGGCACCGGGTATTCCTATTAAAAGTTTATAGGTTGGTTCAAGCGTATTAATATTAAATTCTACGGAAGCATTAATAAATCCTTCTTTTAAATATGCAAGAGATTTGAGTTCTCCAAAATGCGTTGTTGCAATAATAAAAGAATTTTTGTTTTTAAGATATTCAAGTATGCTTTGAGCCAGTGAAGCACCTTCTTTTGGGTCTGTTCCCGCTGATATTTCGTCAAATAATACAAGTGTTTCTTCATCTGAATGATTAATTATATTAACTATATTTGTCATGTGAGAAGAAAAAGTTGAAAGGTTTTGAATTATGCTCTGTTCATCTCCAATATCCGCAAATACTTTTTTAAACGGATATATTTGAGCTTCATAACACGGAATATGAAGTCCTGCTTTTGTCATTATGGTAAAAAGCCCGACGGTTTTAAGTACAACAGTCTTTCCTCCCGTATTTGAACCTGTTATTATCATGCAGTTTTTATTCGGATTCATATAAAAATCATTTTCAACAATTTCTTTTTTTGATTTTATTAACACAGGGTTTTTCATCATTTTTATGTTAATTAATTTTTCCGATGAAATTTCTGCTGCCGTTCCGTCAAATGATGCGGAATATTTTGCTTTTGCAAAAATAAAGTCGAGCTCGACAAGTTCATTGAGAGAGTTTTCTATTTCTTCAAATGCGCTTCCTATTTCATTTGAGAGAGATTTAAGTATTTTTTCGATTTCAATGTTAATTTCGATTTCTGTTTGTCTTATTTTATTGTTAAGTCCTAACAATATTTCAGGCTCAATAAAGAAAGTTTGACTGCTTTGCGAGATATCGTGAACAATACCTGATACCTTGTTTTTACATTCGGCTTTAACCTGAAAAACAGTTCTGCCTTCCCTTTGGGTATATATGCTGTCTTGAAGACAGCTTGTAAAATCGGAATTTTGAAGTAGAGACGAAACAACCGTTTTCACATTAGAATTTGTATCTCTCAGTGTTTGATACAGTCCTTTTAATTTTTGAGTTGCATCTTCTTTTACGGTCAGGGCGGGAGTAAATGTATTAAATATTTTGTCTTCAAGTTCTTTATTCGGGAATAAATTATTTTTTAATTCCGATAATTCTTTATAATCTTTTGAAATACCGTCAAGAAAGTTTTTCATTAATCTTGTTGTTTTAAGGGTTCTTGCAGAGTTTATAATTTCTTCTTCACTTAGCCTTAAGTGTTTTTTTGCGTCTTCAAGACTTTTTCTTACATCATATATGTTGTCTAAAGGAACATTAAGCGCATTATTTATAATTTGTCTTGCCTGCGAAGTTAATAAAAGTTCATGTGTTATAAGGAAGGGTTCATCAAAAATTTGAGCATTCAAACACCTTTCCTTACCTAACGAACTTATTGCAAATTCAGAAAGGTATGAAAGTACTTTGTCAAATTCAAGTGTTTTTATAGCTTTATTATTCATAAAATTATTATAAACAAAAAAGGACAGATAAGAAATCTTATCTGCCCTTTTTAAACCTATAAAATAACTATTTTTTAGCTGCTACTTTACCGTCAACAATTTCTTTGAATTTTTTACCTGCGGTAAATACAGGAGCTGTTTTAGCAGCGATTTTAATTTTAGCGCCTGTTTGAGGGTTACGACCTGTTCTTGCAGCTCTTTTTCTTGCTTCCCAAGTTCCAAATCCTACTAATGTAACTTTTTTACCTTTAGCAACTGTTTTTTCAACTGTTGACATAATTGCATTTATTACTTCTGCTGCATCTTTTTGAGTAACTTTTGCTTTTTTTGATACTTCTTGTACTAATTCTTCTTTATTCATGGTATAAAACCCCTTTCCTTAAATATAACAATTCTTATTATAGCTATTTTTTAGAACTAGTCAATAGCTAATTTTCAATACAGTTATAATATAGAGCTATAGCCTATTTATTTTTCATCGTTGGAAAGGCAATAACATCACGAATAGTATTTGAATCTGTTAATAACATAACAAGTCTGTCAATACCCATACCCATACCGCCTGTTGGAGGCATTCCGTATTCTAATGCGTTAATGAAGTCTTCATCTATATCACAGGCTTCTTCATCACCTTGAGCTTTTTGAAGTGCTTGTGCTTCAAACCTTTCACGCTGGTCTATAGGGTCAGTCAGTTCTGAGAAGGCATTAGCCAGCTCCCAACCGTTAACTTTCGATTCAAAACGTTCTGTTAAACGGGGATTATTCCTGTGAACTTTTGCTAACGGCGAGATTTCTCTCGGGTAGTCCATTATATGTACAGGCTGAATTATATAGGGTTCTACTTTATCTTCAAAAACAGCTTCAACAATTTTGCCCCAGTTCATATTTTCTTCAAGTTCAACGCCTAATTTTTCGGCAGCCGTTTTTGCTTCATCAGCTGTCATAAATTCTGCAAAATCAACTCCTGTTGCTTCTTTTATAGAACCTATCATGGTTTTTCTGTCCCACGGCGGAGTTAAATCTATTTCGTTTTCTCCGTACTTAATTTTTGTTGTGCCGAGAACTTCTTTTGCAACGAAGGCAACCATATTTTCGGTTAATTCCATCATATCATTATAGTCTGCATAGGCTTGATAAAGTTCTATAGTCGTAAATTCAGGGTTATGCAGTGAGTCTATACCTTCATTTCTGAAACAGCGGTTAATTTCAAAAATCTTTTCCGATAATCCGCCAACCATAAGTCTTTTTAAGTGAAGCTCGGGGGCTATTCTCATATACATCGGGATATCTAAAGCATTATGGTGTGTTTCAAAGGGTCTTGCATTTGCTCCGCCTGCTTGCGAGTGCAGCATAGGTGTTTCAACTTCCAAAAATCCTTTTGAGGTTAAATATTCTCTGATTTTTTGAATTATTAATCCTCTTTTTCTGAAGGTTTCTTTAACTTCTTCATTCATAATCATATCGACATATCTTTGGCGGTAACGTGTTTCAATATCTGTTAATCCGTGGAATTTTTCGGGCAGTGGTTTTAGTGATTTTGTTAAAATCTCAAAATCAATTGTTTTTAAGCTTAATTCACCTCTCGGGGTTCTTCTTATATCGCCCGTAAACCCTACAATGTCACCTATATCAATCACTTTTAAAAGTTTTATTTTTTCTTCATCAATGTTTTGTTTATGAGAGAATATTTGGATTTTGCCTGTATCATCCATAAGGTCAATGAACATGCCTGAATTTCTGATTGCCATTACTCTGCCTGCTACGCTGTAGCGGTCAGTTGTTTCTTCACCCGAGGCAAGGTCTTTATATTTTTCCTGTAATTCTTTAGCTGATGCGGTTTTATTATATTTATAAGGATAAGGATTTATTCCTTTTTCTCTTAAATCATTTGCTTTTTGTATTCTTGTTTGTCTTATTGTGTCTATTGATGATGTTGTTTCTTTAGTATCCTGCATATTACTCTCCAAATTATTCTTTTGGTTAAATTTTAACATCAACAATTTTTTATGTCATTAATCAATCTATAATACCCCAATACCAAAGTAAAACAAGTATTAAAATGAAAGGCGTCATTAATATATCTTTAATATTCCCTATTACAGACTTAATTTCATCAATTGCTTTATCCTTTGTATTATTTATTTTATCTTTTTTTATTTGTTTTAAAATTTGTCTTTTTATTTTTTTATTTATTATTTCATTATCTATTTTATCTTCCATAGAATATCTGTTTATTTTTAATATAATATTATTTCTATCATCAATTATCAGTTTATAATCTCCTTGAACAGCCATAAATATATTAGATTCTTTTGACTTACCCAAATATTTCATTTTTATATCGGTATTATTTATTTTCTTAGAGTTTAAATCCTCGGGAATAATAAGATTTTCTTTTATTAATCCTGTCAGGGGATATAGATAATTATATATAAACTCTACTTTTTCTTTTCCGTTTTTATCAATTATTCCCCATTTAAAATTATTACCATTTTGTGTAATTATAGAGTCGGAATCAGAAAATGAAATTACAATTTCGTATTCTTTGTTATTTACAGAATACTTTATACTTCGATTTATCTTTGAATTTGAATCGGGAAATAAAAATTGATAATCTTGAGTAAATTTTAACGTTTTTATTTTCTTGCCGTTTTCATAAAAAATTAACTCTTTATATATAGGCTTTTGATTATAGGAAACATAAATTACAAAACTTTTCGGATAATTTTCAAAGGGATATTTAACATTTGAATTTAATGCTTTAAATAATTTATCGGCAGAATTTGTATTTTTTATTGTATCTATTATATCAATCTTATTTTTTTGTATAAAATTTACTTTTTGCTCTTCAAAATAAGTTAGTTCTCTTGCTTTGAAAACTTCTTTTAGAGTAAAAATCAAATTTCCGTCTTCAATTTTTACTTCTTCATCATAAAAAGTCGGACTGTTATAATAAGAATTAATTTCATAAATGTATAACGGCTGAACACTTAATATTTTAGAAATTGCCGGCTGTATTGCTTCAAAATTGAAACTATACGGCATACAAGAAGTTTGAAGCTTTTTATCATATTCCAAAGAATCTTTTTCAATACGGATTCTATTATAATAAACTTTTTCTAATGATTTCATATGCAAACAAAACCAGCCGGTATCGGGATAATTTACAAAATTTAAGCCTTCTATGGAATTATAATAATTTTTAATAATTTCAGGGAAATTACAATTAGGGCAGGTAAGTTTAATTTTATCTTTGTATGTGTTAACTGTTTTTTTTATTTTATAATGTTTAATTTTCTTTGCATTTGCTATATTTTGTTCACTTTTTATCACTTCACCTTCAGAAGTTATATCATCATCGGCAAAAGCTTTTAATGAAACAAATAAAAAAGTCAGACATAATAAAAATAATGCAAATTTTTTCATATTATAATTCTTTGAGTTATATTATATCAAAATTTGTCGGGGGGGGGGAAGATGAAGATGGATAAAATATTAAAAACCATTTACAAAATTTCGTGAATTTTTATGCAATAATTTGTTTATGAATATTTTAATCCCAGAAGAATTAGCGATAAAAAAGCCAAATAGCGAACTTCTAAAAATTATAAACAGTAAAAAATTCAATGACCGTGTGCTTTTTGAATTAAATTCCGATTTTCATAATATTAAAATCGTAGAAAATGAAATTGGGCGGTTTTTGCATTATAAAGACACCTATCAGGCAGGGCTTATTGAAACGGAGTTTTATAAAGGCAATCTGCCTTATATTAATTATTTTTTGATTTCTTATTTATTGAATCCTAAAATTGAGAAAATTTTGCTTGTGGGATTGGGAACGGGGAAATTAATCAATGATTTTGAATTTCTTTTTGATAATCTTAAAACAATTGACTGCGTTGATATAGAAGAAAATATATATGATATTGCGGTTAATTATTTTGATTTTAAACCGCCAGAAAAATTTAATTTTATTTTGCAAGACGGCATAACATACCTTCGTAATTGCCCAAAAAAGTACGATTTAATTATAGTTGACGTTGCAAACAATGACGGTATAGACTTAAGATTTTTGTCTGATGAGTACTTTTGCGCAGTAAAAAAATGTTTAAAAAAAGACGGAATTTTTGTTTCCAATATGTGTGCAAGCCCTGATTTTGAGAATCCTAAAAATATTTTTTTCAAAAAATATTTCCCGATATATAAAAAATGTTTTGGCAGCAATTTAATTTTTAAAGGTGATTATTCTGATAAAATTTACTACAAATCGTTTTTTAATATTGATGATA
The DNA here is from genome assembly GCA_947589705.1 of Candidatus Gastranaerophilales bacterium. Classification (GTDB taxonomy): domain Bacteria; phylum Cyanobacteriota; class Vampirovibrionia; order Gastranaerophilales; family Gastranaerophilaceae; genus Avigastranaerophilus. The sequence continues at coordinate 13,149 of CANQCO010000041.1, read as the reverse complement.
GAGTAATAGATATAACAAACGTGATAATTTTTTCATCGGACAAAAAATATTCGTTATGTAAAGATTACAGAAAAATAAATAAATTAGGTATTAAAACTGAATTATTTGTTAATGATTTAATTCAAAAGTTTTAATTATTTCAAGTACATAATTAATATATTTACTTGATAAATATTCTAATATTATATAAAATAGAATATATAGGTAATAACATATTTGGCAAAAATAAATTATTGTTGTATTTATGGACGAAATAAAAAAATTACTTGGATTAAGAATAAAAGAAATTAGACTAAATAAAAAATTAACGCAAGAAGAATTAGCTGATTTGGTTGGAACTGAACAAAAAAATATAAGTAATATAGAATGTGGTTATAACTTTCCGTCTAAATATTTAAATAAAATAGCACAAGCTCTAGATGTATCATTGCCTGTTTTATTTGATTTTGAACATCTTGAAAGAGATTTAGATTATAAAAGGAATTTTATTAAATTAAACATTGATAAAATAACTGATGAAGAAACAGATATAATCTATAGATTTTTAAAATCTATGATATAATTTATTTTTATGTTCTATTTATAAATTGAATAAAAGCCTTATTTGTATTACAATAAAGTCCAAAGTATAAAGGGATATAGAAGTGGCAGCAAGACCCACAGTAGCAATAGTAGGACGTCCGAATGTCGGTAAATCGACATTCGTTAACAGACTTTTGGGCGCAAGAAAATCAATTGTTGATGATAAGGCAGGCGTTACCCGTGACCGTATTTATTTTGACGTTGAATGGATGGATAAACATTTTACCGTCATTGATACGGGCGGTATAATCCCCGGTGACGAAGATGAAATAATGGTAAATATCTACGCACAGGCAAAAGCTGCCTGCGATGAAGCAGATAAAATCATTTTCATTGTCGACGGTTTAGAGGGTATTCATCCCGTTGATTATGATATAGCCAATATTTTAAGAAAAAGCGGAAAAGAAGTATTTCTCGCTGTCAATAAGCTGGATTCTCCCGAAAAATTTATTAATATCACGGATTTCTATTCACTTGCACTGGGTGAACCTGTTGCAATATCCGCACTTCACGGCTCGGGTGGAGTGGGTGACCTTTTAGAACTTGTTACAAAAGATTTTAACTATGATATAGAAGAAGAAAAATCAGAACATATAAGAATCGCAATAGTTGGTAAGCCTAATGTGGGTAAATCCTCTATAGTTAACGCTCTTTTAAATAAAGAAAGAGTTATTGTTTCAAATGTATCAGGTACAACCCGTGATGCAATAGATTCTAAAGTTAAATATGAGGGCGAAGAATTTATTCTTGTCGATACGGCAGGCATTAGAAAAAAATCTAAAGTTGATTGGGGAATAGAAAAATTTGCCGTAGACAGATCCATAAGAGCCATTAGAAATTGTGATATTGCGGTTCTTGTTATTGATGCAACGGAAGGAATCTCGGATCAGGATAAAAAAATTGCGGGTACCATAATTGACTCGGGCAAGGGTATGATTCTTGCAATAAATAAATGGGATTTAATTGAAGATAAAAAATCCTCCACTATTAATAAGTTTGAAAAAGAAATAGAAAACGAAATGCCTTTCCTGAGTTATGTTCCTAAAGTCTTTATCAGCGCAAAAACAAAACAAAGATTGGTTAACATATATAAGTTAACAAAAGAAGTTTATACGGAAACGACAAAAAGGATTTCAACAAGCATATTGAACAAGGTTGTTTTAGATGCTATATCAATGAATCCTCCTGTAAGCATAAGAGGTAAAAGATTAAAATTGTTCTATATTACTCAGGTTAAAACTCAGCCGCCTTCTTTTGTCTTATTTATTAATAATGAAGATTTATTAAAGGATAACTATGTTAAATATCTCGAAAATAAAATGAGAGAAGCATTCGGATTTAAAGGCAGTCCTATCAAAATTTCTGCCAGAGAAAAGGGAGAGAAAAAATGATTGAAGTTATTAATACTACGTTAGTAATTGCTTTAGTTTCTTATATTATAGGCTCTATACCTACAGGGTATATTATTGTGAAATTATTAAAAGGTATTGATATAAGAACAATAGGTTCAGGTTCAACAGGTGCTACAAATGTTAAAAGAGTACTTGGCACTAAATGGTTTTTTATCGTAATGCTGTTGGATGCTCTAAAAGGTGCTATCCCTGTTTTAATCGCAGTTAATTATCATAATTTTGTTCATTTTAGAGGATTGACGCCTGTAATTGCGGCATTATTTGTAATTATAGGGCATAGTAAATCAATTTTCTTAAAATTTACTGGCGGAAAATCCGTTGCAACAGGGGTCGGAACAATTTTGGCTTTATGCTGGCCCGTTGGTCTTATTATTGCCGCTGTCTGGGCTATTGTTACATATTTGTCAAAATATGTATCTTTAGGTTCTGTTATTGCGGTTGCCATTGCTCCTGTTTTAATGAATGCTTTTAATCAGAATATCTACTATATATGCTTTTCTGCAATAGGCGCAATTTATGTCATATTAATGCACAGGGAAAATATAAAAAGATTAATTTCAGGTACGGAAAATAAAGTCAGAAAATAATGCCAAAGTATAACGGATTAAAGATAGTTTCAAAAGTTGATGTTGATTCAAAAGAAGCATTGAGTATAGTTTATACCCCCGGGGTTGCAGCTTCCTGCATTGAAATAAAAAATAACCCCGAAACGGTTTATGACTATACAAACAGAGAAAACTCAGTTGCCGTTATATCTTTTGACTATGAAAGTTCATTAAATCGTGCGATATTTTTAAAAAGTACACTTTCTATTGACGCTTATCCGTTTGAAATATCTTCAAAAGCTTCTGATAAGATTAAACTCGTTGTTGAAAATATTGAACCTTCATTCGGTGCAATGGATTTAAGTTTGATTGAAGAATATGTTAAAAATATTGATTTTAACGTTCAAATTCCTGTTTTAAAAGGTAAAACCGACAATTTAAAAGAGTTTTTCCTGTGTGTATCCAAGAATTTATTTATGTTCAGCTATGATAAACTTGAAGGCAACAATAGCGAAAAGTCGCTGCAATTAAGAAAAATGGCAGGCGGTGTTATTGAAGTTGAACTTACGGAAGAAAAACAAAAAAAGCCTGTGGGAATTGTATCTGACGGCAGCGCTGTTTTGGGTTTAGGAGATATAAAAGGGCTTGCAGGGCTTCCCGTTATGGAAGGGAAAGCTGTTTTGTTTCAGCAATTAGGCGAAGTTAGTGCAATGCCTTTATGCTTAAAAACTCAAAATGCCGATAAAATTGTTGAAACGGTTCTGCTCCTTCAAAATTCATTTTCGGGAATAAATTTAGAGGATATTAAGGCGCCAAGGTGTTTTGAAGTTGAAAATAAGCTTATTGAAAAAGCGGATATACCGATATTCCATGATGACCAGCATGGTACTGCTGTTGTTGTGGCTGCTGCATTATTAAATGCGCTTGTGCTTGCCGATAAAAAAATAGAAGATGTAAAAATTATATTTTCGGGTGCAGGTGCTGCCGCTATTGCCGTTTGTAAGCTTATTCTTGCTCTGGGCGCTAAAAATGTCGTTATGTTCGATATAGATGGTGCTATTTATAAAGGCAGAGAGCAAAATAACTTCGCTCATGATGAAATTTCAAATTATACAAATTTAGGTTGTATAAAAACACCTCTTAAAGAGCAGATAAAAGGTGCTGACGTATTTATAGGACTTAGCGCTCCTGATATTTTAAATGAAGAAATGATAAAATCAATGAACAAAAACCCGATTATATTTGCTCTTGCGAACCCTGTACCTGAAATCATGCCTGATAAGGCGAAAGAATTTGGTGCATTTATTTCGGCATCAGGCAGAAGTGACTTTCCTAATCAAATAAATAATTCTTTGGTTTTTCCGGGGCTTTTTAAAGGTGTTTTGGAGCATAATATAAAAAAGATTACAACTCAAATGAAACTTAATTGCGCTTTTGCTCTTGCTTCTTTGGTTAAAGATGATGAATTAAATCCCGATTATATACTTCCTGATGCACTTGATATCAGAGTACCAAATGTAATTTCAGAGAATGTGGTTTAAATTTTATTCACTTTCTTTATTCATATTTTAATTTATGGTAGAATTTAAAAGAATTGGGGATAATATGAAGCTTAGTTTAAAAGAGATAGTGAATGCTATAGGGGCAGAAGTTTTAAAAGGCGGTTCTGATAACTTTGAATATAGTTTTTCAACAGATACAAGAACAATAAAGGAATGTGATTTATATATCCCTTTAAAAGGCGAGAATTTTGACGGTGCCGTATTTATTGATAAAGCCCTTGAAAACGGGGCTAAAGGTTATTTTACTTCAGATAAAAGTAAAATTTTAAATAATGCAGAAGTTATTTTATATACAAATGACACAAAAGAAGCTTATTTAAAGCTTGCTAATTATCATAAAAATAAAATTAACCCTTGCACCATAGCCGTAACGGGCAGCAGCGGAAAGACAACCGTTAAAGAAATGCTCTACAGCGTGTTTAAAAATGCGGGAGAAACCGTAAAATCCATTTTGAACCATAATAATGAAATAGGATTGTGCCAAACACTTTCTGACATTGATAAAAATACTAAATATCTTATTGTCGAGATGGGTATGAGAGGTTTTGGCGAAATTGAATTATTATCAAAATATACACAGCCTGATATTGCTATAATCGTAAATTCGGGAAGCGCCCATATAGGAAGGCTTGGTTCACTTTTAAATATTGCAAAAGCCAAGTTTGAAATAGCTAAATATCTTAAATCGGACGGTATATTAATTGCGCATGATAATCCATTAATTAAAGAGGTTAATGACAATAAGCATAAAACAATATATTTTTCGCTTGAAGATAAAAATCTTGAAATAACGGAAATGACGGCTGAAAACTCTGAATTTATATATAAGGGAAATAAATATAAATTAAATGTTTCGGGTGAACATAATATTCAAAATGCTTTAAGTGTTATTGAAGCAGGTTTATATGCAGGGTTAAATCCCGATATAATTGCAAAAGGGCTTTTTGAATTTTCACCGATAGAAAAAAGATGGGATATAGAGGATATAAAAGGATTTAAAGTTATAAATGACAGCTATAATTCTAATCCTGACTCGGTTAAAGCTGCATTGAAAACCTTTTTAACTCATACTCCTTCTCCTAAAACAGTTGTGCTTGGTGATATGGGAGAACTTGGCAGGGACGAGAAAAAATACCATAAAGAAGTCGGTAAATTTCTTGATAACCTTGAATGCGATTATGTTCTGACGGTGGGTGAACTGGCTGAATATATAGTTTCAGCAAAAAATAAAACAATTCATTTTAATTCAAAAAAAGAGCTTGCGGATTATATAAAAGAAAATCTGCCAAAGCATTCAAATATTCTTTTAAAGGCTTCAAGGTTTATGAAATTTGAAGAAATTATTGAGGAGCTGAAGAAATAATATGGGATTTAATATATTAATATTGATTTCAATGCTTGTTGCATTCGTTTTAACTTTATTATTCGGTGTTGTGTATATTGATTTTCTAAAAAAAAGAATGATGACGCAGTATATACTTGAAGATGCGCCTGAACGCCATGCACAAAAAGCAGGTACACCTACAACAGGCGGAGTTTTTATTGTATTTTCTATTATTCAAGCTTCACTTGCGGCATTGACTATGAATCAAAGTCTTACGACTTCGGCACTTATAGTTTTAATAACATTTTTATTTTTTATGCTTGCTGGGTTAAAAGATGATTACGGAAAAATAAGCCATAAAGAAAATAAAGCAGGGCTTTCACCGAGAAATAAACTGTTCTTTCAAATTGCTATTGCTATTTTACCTGCGGTTTATATGACACTTTCGGGTCAAACATATTTAAATATAGGGCAATACAGTATTGATTTACATTACCTGTATCCGTTTTTTGTAATATTTTTTATGACAGGTGTATCAAATGCAGTTAATTTAACGGACGGACTTGACGGTTTGGCATCATCAAATACTGCTGTTGCTATGATTATGTGTACAATAATTTCTGTTATCTCAGGCAGAACGGATTTAGCTATTATATCATCGGCTGTTGTTGGAAGCTGTATTGCTTTTTTATATTTTAATCGTTATCCCGCAAAAGTATTTATGGGTGATACAGGCTCTTTGGCACTCGGAGGACTTCTCGCAACTATTGCAGTTATGGGAAAATTTGAACTTTGGATTTTATTTATAGGTTTTGTTTTCTTTTGTGAAACAATGTCTGTTATAATACAAGTTATAAGCTTTAAATTAACAGGGAAGAGAGTTTTTAAAATGAGCCCTATACATCATCATTTTGAACTTTCAGGCTGGAGCGAAAATAAAATAGTAATTGTATTTTCTTTGGTAAGTTTAATAATGGGCTCAATTGCCGCAATTTTATTTAAAATTCTATGGTAGGTAAAGTATGAAAAGAAAATGGTTTGATAAAAAAGTTTTAATATTAGGTCTATCTAAAAGCGGTGTATCAGCCGCTAAATACCTTTCATCAAAAGGCGCAGACTGTTTTGTGACGGAATTTAAATCTTTAGATGATAAAAATAAAGAGCTTGCACAGGAACTTGAAAAACTTGATATTAAGTTAGAAACAGGCGGACACAGTGACGAGTTTATAAACGATTCATATATTGCAATAACAAGTCCGGGGATTCCGCCTAAAAGCGAAATCTTCCAAAGGCTTAAAGAAAAAAATATTCCCGTAATAGGTGAAGTTGAACTTGCATACTTAGAAGCTGATGCGCCTTTTATTGCAATAACAGGTACAAACGGCAAAACTACAACTACGTATTTAACTTCACATATTTTAGAAAGTGAATATAAAGCTCCCGTTTGCGGTAACATTGGAGTTCCTCCGACATCACTTTTAGGTGAAAAAATTGATTATTTTGTTTGTGAAGTAAGTTCATTTCAGCTTGCAACGGCGCCTGCTTTTAAACCTCAAATAGCCTGCTTTTTAACTTTTACTCCCGACCACATCGATTGGCACGGTTCTTTGGAAAAATATTTTGAAGCTAAAATAAGTTTATTTGATAATAAAAAACAACCGTTATATGCAGTTTTTAGCGGTGCGGATGAAAAAATTTATGAATTTTCAAAAACATACTCGGGTGAAAAATTTATATATGCAAAAGAACTCGAAAATAATTGCTGTTACCTGAAAAACGGTAAAATTTATTTTAAACGTGATAAAGAAGAAGAAATAATAAGCATTGAAGAAATATCGCTCGTGGGTGAACATAATTACCAAAATATTATGTGTGCGGTAGTTATAGCTAAATTAACCGGAGTTTCTAATGAAAATATAAGAGAAAGAATAAAGTCGTTTAAAGCTGTAGAACACAGAATAGAATATGTAGCGGATGTTCAAGGCAAGTCATTCTATAACGATTCAAAGGCAACAAACCCCGAAGCTTCTTTTGTCGCTATTAAATCTTTTGAAGGGAAAAATCTTACTTTGATAGCCGGCGGAAGAGATAAAAATACTGATTTAACCGAGTTTTGCAAAGACTATATTAACAAATACGTTTCAACGGTTATTTTGATAGGTGAAGCTGCTCAAAGATTCAGAGAGAATATGGAAAAAAACGGTTTTAATAATATAATATCCGCAAACTCGCTTGAAGAAGCGGTAGATATATCTTTAACTCTTGATACTCAGGTAGTATTGTTATCACCTGCCTGTGCAAGTTATGATATGTTTAACAGTTACGAACACAGAGGAGAAGTATTTAAAAAATATGTCACGTCCAAGATATAATAAACAGGAACAAGTCGTCAGAAATACAATAATGTTATCTAGTCATGACGGTACTTTGGTAACTATAGTTATATTCCTTTCCGTAATAGGTTTGTTGGCTATATTTTCGGCAGGTGCGCCAAAATGTATTCAACAGGGAACTTCTTCCACCTATTTTGTGGCAAGACAGTTTATCTGGTTTATACTTGGTTTAATTGCAATGTTTATGCTCAGTAGTGTAAATTATAAAGTGTATAATAAATTATCCGTTCCTTTTGCATGGATTATAATATTGCTATTGGCAGGGGTTCATTTTGCAGGTACTACCGTAAATGGGGCGCAAAGGTGGTTAACTATAGGACCTGTTCAGTTCCAGCCGTCAGAAGCCTCAAAACTTGCAGTTATAATGCTTTTATCAAGTGCTTTTTCAAAAAATATAAAAATATTTGATTTTTCGCAGTTTAAATATTTTATCCCCATAATAATAATGGTAGGATTTATCTTCTTGCAGCCAAACCTCAGTATGGTAATAATCTTGGCTTTATCCTCATTGTTTATGTATTTTGCCGGCGGCGGGTCAATAAAACTTATTATTACAATGTGTGTTCTCGGTGTTTTAGGTGTAAGCACCATGATAAGATCATTTCAAATGCAGAGAATACTAACATGGCTTCACCCCGAACGTGACCCTTACGGCGCAGGATATAACATTATTCAGGCTATGCTTGCCTTTGTTGCAGGCGGTTTCTTCGGTGAAGGCTACGGTAATTCAAGACAAAAACTCGGCTGGCTGCCTGAAGGACATACCGATTTTATTTATTCCGTTTTAGCTGAAGAATTTGGTTTCTTAGGCTGTTTAATTATAATCGGTCTATTTCTTGCTTTTCTGCAAAGAGGTATATTAATATCGGTTAAATGCGAAGATGTTTTTGGCAAACTTCTCGCCGCAGGTATAACTATATCAATATGTTTACAGGCATTTATAAATATTTCCGTTGCAAGTTCAATGCTTCCTGCAACGGGTGTTCCGCTTCCATTTATAAGCTATGGCGGTACTTCTTTATTTATAACTATGTGTATGGTCGGAATATTATTAAATATTTCAAAAAAAAGAATAAGAATGATTACACAGTATGATGAACAGTAAAAAAAATTATTTTATTTCAGGCGGCGGTACGGGAGGACATATATATCCCGCTTTTACCGTTGTTGAAAAACTCCTTAAAGATGAAGAAACATCTAAGATATATTTTATCGGGAATCCTGATAACTTAGAATATGATATTGCTAAAAACTACTCTGATGTTGAGTTTTTGCCCGTAAAAGTATCGGGTATGCCGAGAAAAATAAGTTTTTCATTAATAAAATGGGCAATAGAATTATTTTTTGCCTGCTTAAAATCAATGTCTTATATAAAAAAATACAAACCCAATGCCGTTTTTACAACAGGCGGTTATGTAAGCGCTCCTATTGTTATTGCTTCAATATTAAAAAAAATTCCCTATATGATACACGATTGTGATTCCGTTCCGGGGCTTGTATCTAAAATGGCGGCACCAAAGGCAAAATATGTTTCCGTTGCATTTGAAAACTCTAAAAATATTCTCAAATCAAATAATATAAAGTTTAACGGAAATCCTGTAAGAGAAGCATTTTTTACTGTAACAAAAGATGAAGCAAGAGAAAAATTAAATATCTCTAAAGAAAAAAGAGTTATCTTTGCGATGGGTGGTTCTCAAGGCGCTAAAACGATTAACAGTGCATTGATTGATATTTTAAAGACGCTTGCCGATAATAACAATAATTATATTATTTTACAGACAGGCAAGAAAAAATTTGATGAAGTATTGTCTGAACTTGATGAAAAATTTACTGAATATAAAAATTATAATAATATACTTATTAAGCCTTATTTTGATGAAATGGTATATCCGCTTAAAGCTTGTGATATAGTAATAGCAAGGGCAGGCAGCGTAAGTTTGTCCGAAATTCTTCAATGTCATTTGGCTTCAATATTGGTTCCGTATCCTTATGCCGCTCAAGACCACCAAAGAAAAAATGCCAAAGAAATGACAGACAGAGGAACTTCCCTGTATTTGGAAGATTCGAACTGTAGTGGAAATAACCTTTTAAACAAAATAAATGAACTTTTAAATGATGAAAATAAGCTAACGCAAATGCGTAAAAAGGCAGAAGAATTTGCCAAAACAAACCCGACTCAAGAAATAGTTAATCAATTAAAAAGTATAGCACAATGATTTTAACATATAAAAATGCGGTAGAATTACTGCAATCACAAGGTAAATTTCATATAAATTTAGGACTTGAGAGAATAAAAGGGGTTCTAAAGTATTTTGATAACCCTCAAAATAAAATAAAGATAATCCATATTGCAGGAACAAACGGCAAAGGGTCGGTGTGCTCCGCTCTTTCAAATATATTATATTCAAACGGTCTAAAAACGGGACTTTATACAAGCCCTCATTTGGTTGAATATACAGAAAGAATAAAAATCAATAACGAAAAGATAACACAAGATGATTTTGCATTGTATATTACAAGAATATGCAAGCAGGCAGATTTTGTCGGAATTAATTTGACGGAGTTTGAAATACTGACAAGTGCTGCATTTTTATATTTTTATGAAAAAAAAGTTGATATAGCTGTTATAGAAACGGGACTTGGCGGCAGGTTTGATGCCACGAATACATCGGAGAATAAAATTCTTGCTGTTATAACTTCAATTTCCTTAGACCATACCGACAGACTGGGTGACAGTATAGAGAAAATCGCATTTGAAAAAGCAGGTATTATTAATGATTATTCAAATGTTGTAATTTCCGCTCAAAATAAAGGTTTTGACGTTATTGAAAAGTATTGTATCGAACATAATGCTAAACTTTATACTGCTTTTGATAGAGAAATACCTTATAAAATACCGTTATTAGGATTATATCAGACCGAAAATATGTCTTTAGTTTTAAAATGTGTAGAAGTATTAAATGAAAATGGCTTTTCTATAACAAAAGAAGCAGTAGAAAAAGGTTTAGAAACTTTAGAATGGGGTGCAAGGCTTGAATATTTGAAAGAAAAAAATATTTTAATTGACGGAGCTCACAATCCTGATGCGGCTTTAGCTTTAAGAAAAAGTCTTGATTATTATTTCCCGAAGCAAAAACGCACTTTTATTTATTCAACTTTAAGCACAAAAAATTATAAAGAAATAGCTGAAATCCTTTTTAGAAAAGAAGATGAAATATTCTATATTGAATTTAACCACAAAGACTGCGTTTTATATGATGACTATGTAAAAAATACCATATTGCCTTGCCAAATAGAAAAAATTGATTTGGAAAATCTTGATAATGTATTAAAAAAAGATTCCTTAAAAATAGTGACAGGAAGTCTTTATATGATTGGCAGTATATATAAAAAACTAAAAAAATGATATTATTTGTTTATGAAAAAAACATATAAAATAATAGGTTTTATAATACTGATACTCGGGGCAATATCAATGCTTCTTCCGTTTATTTATATGATTTCATTATCATTTATGACTGATAAACAGATAATATCGGGAACGACTGAATTTATAGCTCATCCCTCTACTTTTGAGCATTATAAATATGTAGTAAATAACGTAGATATAATAAAATATTTTTATAACAGTATGTTCGTTGCAATTGCAACAACGATAGGTCAGGTATTAATTGCCTCAATGGCAGGGTACGCTTTTGCCCGATTTGAATTTAGATATAAAGAAATATTGTTCTTTCTAATCCTTGTATCAATGATGATACCGCCTCAGGTAAATATAGTTCCTTTGTTTTTTATAATGAAACAGTTTCATTGGATAGATACATATTGGGCATTAATAGTTCCGGGGCTTTTTGGCGGGTTTGGCGTATTTATGATGAGACAGTGGTTTAAATCCATGCCTGATGATATGGAATCATCGGCGAAGATAGACGGGTGTAATACTTTTGAAGTGTTTTATAAAATAGCTCTGCCATTGGCGCTTCCTGCAATTGTTACACTTGCCATATTTACATTTATTACAACATGGAACAGTTTTATGTGGCCGTTAATTGTGACAAATTCAGATTCTATGAGAACATTGCCTTTAGGATTAGCTAATTTTAAGGGAAGTTTTAGAGAAGTAACAGACTGGGGAGCATTAACCGCATATAGTGTAATTTGTTGTATTCCCGTTATAGGCGTGTTTTTACTTGGCAGAAAGTATTTTATAAACGATATTCTTTCGGGCGGAATAAAAGAGTAAAATTTTAAATACTTATTAACAAAATAATGTAATAATAATGAATATTTTTACAATTATTTACATACAGCTGAAATCATGTTCAAATCATGGTTTTAGCGGTTTTAACCTTTGTGAAAAGAGCTGATTTTATTGATAAAGGATTGAAGAACTCAAAAAAAGATTTATACTGAAAATATAACAAACTTTATAAAAAGACTACTGATAAAGGGATGTGAATATACATTCCGTTACTAACATAATAATGAAAAATATCAGGAAAGGAGAAAATAAATGGGAACTTGGGATGAGTCTGAACATCCACGTGATGACGAAGGGAAATTTACATATAAAAATGGAGGTAGTAGTGGTAAATCCGAAGAAGAAAAAATGCAAAGACGAGCAGACCTTCTATATCCGTCAATGAAAGATAAAGAACCAAAAACAGATTATTCAACTATCGGACTTGGAAATTACAAAAAAGAAAAAGGTTATGTTACTGGCGGAGCTGCAAATATAGACAATTCGAATACTGTTAAAACTATCGATAATACTGTATTTTCTGATAATGCATTGAAGAAAACAAGAAGCTTCATAACAAAAGCTGAAGATTTTAAAGCTGATGCTTATAAAGACCAAGCTGGGAAATGGACAATCGGATATGGACATACCGGTAAAGTTGATGGTAAAGAAATTACTGCGGGGATGAAAATTACTCAAGAAAAAGCAGAAGAATTATATAGAAAAGATTTTGAAATTTATAGTAAAACTTTAAAACATGTGAAAGTTTCACTTACTGAAAATGAAAAAGTTGCTTTAACAAGTTTCATATATAATGTTGGTGAACCAAGATTTCTATCATCATCTGTATTTACTAAAATCAATCAAGGAGATAGAAAAGGTGCTGCAGATGCTATGTTATTATACAATAAAGTAACAACCAAAAAGGAAGTTAATGGCAAAATTATTTCTGTAAAAGTATTTAGTCAAGGTCTTTATAATAGAAGGATTAAAGAAAGAAATTTATTTCTTACACCAGATGAGAAATAAAAGTTTTAATTTTCATCTCCATAAATATAACAGCCTAAAATACCATTAGTAATGGTATCACT
>CANQCO010000040.1 GCA_947589705.1 Candidatus Gastranaerophilales bacterium | reverse complement strand
CGCTCCAGTTGCTCCCGCCGCTCCAGTTGCTCCCGCCGCTCCAGTTGCTCCCGCCGCTCCCGCTGTACAAGATACATTAGGAAAAGTAGTTGGGGACATAGTCGAATAATCATAATAAATTGTGTCTACCAGTGATACAGGCTTATCCTCATGATTAGTATTTATTAAAACAGAAGCAGAATTTGCTTCTGTTTTAATTATTTTTTTAAGACAGAGTATTTCATTTATTCGTATATCTGATAAGAACCTAGAATTTTTATAAAATTGGCATGCTCTTTGATATTTTGAAGGGCTGCTTTTATTTTGTTTTCTGTTTCATATCCTTCACATTCAATAAAAAAGACATATTCACCGAGCTTTTTTTTAGATGGTCTTGAATCTATATATGTCAGATTAATATTATATTCTGCAAATATATTAAGAATGTTGGCTAAAGCACCGGATTCATTTTTTGTTCCAAGAATAAGACTTGTTTTTCCGTTTTTTGATTTATCAAAAGACTTTTTTGAAAGTATAAAAAATCTTGTAGTATTGTCTTTTTCATCGTTAATATCATCAGAGAGTATATTCAAATTAAATATTTTGGCACTTGCTTCATTAGCTATGGCTGCGAGTTCTTTATCATCCGATAATGACACCTTTTGTGCCGCATAGCTTGTTGAAGATACTTCTTTTATTTCGGCTTCTTTAAAGTTTTTGTATAAGTATTTACTGCATTGGGCTATTGCTTGAGGATGTGAAATTATTTTCTTTATACTTCTTATATCTTTTGATTTTGATAATAAAAGATGTTTAATCGGAATTGATGTTTCTGCTTGTATTTTAATTGTTTCATCTTCTATTTTAAGCATATTATCAATAGTTTCTCTTACTATTCCTTCTATAGAATTTTCTATAGGCAATATGCAAATGGAATCAGGATCGGACAAAATACTTTCAATAGCAGATTTAATTGTTTTTTCTGGTATTTTATTTTTTATTTTTATATTACATACGTCAAGAAATTTGAACATTGCATTTTCGGCGTTTGAACCGTCCGGACCTAAATAATATACATTATTAAATGTAATATAAGACATTTGCTAAACCTTTATTTATTGTATAGAATTATTGTACATAAAATATAAAAAAGGGTTAAGTAATGTCTAAAATTAAGTTTGGAACAGACGGATTCAGGGCAATTTTAGGTCAGGATTTTAATTATAATAATGTTGATAAAATTATTAATGCAATCGCAATATATATATACAATGAAAATAAATTTGAAAATAAGATTCTTGTTGCTTATGATCCAAGGAATAAGGCGGATGAATTTGCCCATTTTTCGGCAAAAAAATTGTCAGGGTTTGGATTTAGGGTTGAAATTTCGGATAAAATAACTGCTACACCTGTTTTGGCATATTCAGCCTCGTATAGAAATGCCTATGCTATTATGATTACAGCCTCACACAATCCTCCCGAGTATTTGGGAATTAAATTTATACCTCAATATGGAGGTCCTGCCGATGATGTAATTGTTAAAGAAATTGTTAATAATCTTGAAAAAAGCTTTGAATACTCAATAGAGTCCAAAAACTATACTTCGGTATCTTTTGATGAGCCTTATCTTGAGCATATTTATAAAATTATTGATATTGAAAAAATAAAAAAAGCAGGTTTAAAGATAAATTATGACGGACACCATGGAGCTGCAGCAAAACTGTTTAAAAAAATATTAGATGATAACAATATAGAAAATAAATGTATCAATATGGAAAGGGATATAAATTTTGGCGGTTTCATGCCTGACCCGAAGGAAAAATATCTGCCGCAATTAAAAGAATTATGTAAAATCGAAGGAACTATAGGTTTAAGTAATGATGGTGACGGAGACAGATTCGGTGTATTTAATGAAAAAGGAGAGTTTGTCAGCGCAAATGAAATCATTGCGATTTTACTTAAACATTTAAAGGAATACAAGAGTAAAACAGGCAAACTGGCAAAAACTGTCGGTGCAAGCTCTATGTTGAATATTTCGGCAAAACTTATGGATACAGATATTGTGGAAACTCCCGTAGGCTTCAAGTGGCTGGGGCAGGCTATGAGAAACGATGATATTCTTATTGCAGGTGAAGAGTCAGGCGGTCTTAGTATTAAAGGTCATATCCCTGAAAAAGACGGAATACTTGCCAATCTTTTAATTATGGAAGCTATGGCATTTTCGGGAAAAAAATTATTTGAACTGCAGCAAGAACTTAAAAAAACTCTAAGCAGGGATTTTATTAACGATAGGATTGATATTACATTGGAGTCAGCCGAAGAACAGCAGAATATAATTGATAAATTAAGTATCATCGACTCTATTGGAGAAGAGAAAATAATTAACAAAAACACAATGGACGGACTTAAGCTTTTTCTCAATGACGGAAGCTGGATTCTCATAAGAAAAAGCGGTACGGAACCGCTTTTAAGAATTTATTTTGAATCTGACAAGGAGGAAAAAATTAAACTGCTTCAAAAAAATATTAAAGATTTGATATAAAAACAAATATATCTTCATATTTTTGGGATTTAAGATTTTTTGTTTTTATAGGTTTAGTCTGCATGTCTTTTTTTATAGAATTGTGTTCTTTTTTAATTTCCTTTTTTACATTCTTTTGTTCTTGCTCAAGGTCTTTAATCGTACAAGCGAAACCTGTTTCACAGCCGGAGAGAGCATGAGCGGAACTTGTTATAAACATTATTGTCATTAATACAGAAACAAATGATAATATATTTTTCATATTTAAACTCCTTCTAAAATCTGAATAGGTCTGTTATCTATATTGTGGAGTATAATGTAAAGTTTTTCATTGCATTTTATAATTAAATATTTAATTAGACGAAAGTTTAATGTAAAATTATATTGCCTGAAAGAATTAATAAAAATTTAAATTTCACGGCAAAAGGGCAAAATAATTTTTTTTGAGACTTATAACGGTTATGAATTTCCTGTTAGATAAAGAAGAAATAGAAAAAGAAAAGATTTTAAAGCCGGATTTTACGACTAAATCAGGAAGAGAATTTCTTGCGATATATCTTCATTCAAAGTTTAAACAAATATTAAATTATGATAAACACAGCGAAAATCCTGTGTTTAAAAGTATTAGTCCTGATTTTATACCTAAATTTACAAAAAGAATAATAAATAATCCCGAAAAACATTTTTTAATTGGCATTTCAGGTGAATCTGCAAGCGGTAAAACGACAATTTGTAATACTATTAAACTGGCTACGGAAAAATTTAATATGCCTATTGAAATTCTTAGTGCCGATAATTATTTTAAAGACATTTCTGATTTAATTAAAGAATACGGTTCTTTTGATAAACTTTTAGAATCAGGTTATGATGTAGATTCTCCCGATAACTTTCAAATGGATTTGTTATATCAAGATTTAGAAATGCTCTCTAAAGGTATTGATGTTAAAATACCTGAATATCTTGTTAATGGTACGGGTATTGTTGTTCCTAATGCGATTGAAAAGAAGGCAAAAAAAATTATTGTGGTAGAGGGTATGGCTACGATGTACGGTAAAGTTGCCGATATTTTTGACTTGAAAATATATGTTGATATTGCACCTGAAATTCAAGAAAAATGGTTTTTATATAGAGCGCAAACCTCTAGAAATCAAAATGAAGAAAATGCAAGAAAACAGCTTGAATATGTCAGAAAAGCTTCTAAAAAATATATTCTGCCTAAAAAAGACAACTCTGATATTATAATCAATGGTGCTTCTTCTCTTGATTACTTTACTCAAATTATTAATTATATTTATAAAATAACAAATAATTTTTCAAGTCCCGAATAAGGAATGTAAAGAGGAAGCCCCTCTTTTTTAAGAGGGGCTTTTATATTATATGAAAAGAAGAATTAAGATTTTAATTAGCTGCCTTTGGAGACTTTTTTGAATTTATTTTGTTTGCTATTGAAACGAAAACAGAATTTGCTACAGCAAATAAAACTGAATAAAGACAAATTATAGATGCTATATTTTTAATATAATTTATTTTACCGCCGCAAGCTCTTACTGATTCTTTCATTTCATTTGGGTTTTTTATCCAAGAAATTCCTTCGGATATTGTCATTATCCCTGCAGTTATTGCTGCACCTCTTCTCGCAGCTCTTTTTGTTGGCGACTGAGTTCTTATATTGATATTGATTGGATTTGTTTGCATGTTACTTCCCTCTTACTATTTTGTTTTAAAAAACAAAAATAATTTATTTTGTTATAAAAAAAAATTTTTATTTACATATTGTTATATATTTTTAATATTTCGTTCAAAATATTTTGTATGGAATTTTTTTCAATATCAAACCAATTTATTTCTTTATTTGAGTTAAACCAGCTGATTTGCCTTTTTACATATCTTCTTGTATTTTGTTTTAATTGCTCTATAGCAGATTCCATACTGATTTTACCGTCAAAAAACGGTTTAAACTCTTGATAACCTATTGTATTTAACAGTATATTATTATTGCCGTATTTATTAAAAAGATTTTCTGCTTCATCAATAAGTCCGTTTTTTACCATTAAATCGGTTCGATGATTAACTCTTTCATATAAATATTCTCGGTTTTCGGAATTTAATCCTATCCAAAGAGTGTCAAATGGGGCTTCTTTTTTCTTTTGAATACTGCTCATGGGTTTATTTAATTTTATACAAACCTCTAAAGCTCTTATAATTTTAACCTTATTATTACAGTGAATTTTATTTGCCGTTTCACTGTCTAAATTTAACAACATATCAAACAATTCATTGCAGGATTTTTCATTTAATTTATTTCTCAGTTCTTTATCGGGAGGAACTCTTGGCAAATCGAAATCCTGAAGCAAAACTCTAAAATACAATCCTGTGCCGCCTGCCAGAACCGGAATTTTTCCGTTTTTAATTATCTCTTTAATTATTCTATTTGCGTCATCACAAAAATTTGCAGCAGTATATTCTTCATTTACATCTATAATATCTATTAAATGATGTTTTATTCCCTGCCTCTCTTCAAATGAAGGTTTGGCTGTTCCTATATCGAGTTCTTTATATATCTGTCTTGAATCGACAGATATTATTTCTCCGTTGATTTCTTTTGCAAGATTAACCGCTAATTTTGTTTTACCCGATGAACTCGGTCCTGCTATCGCTATTAATTTTTCTTTTTTCATTATAAAAACACAATACCAAAAGAATGTAATAATTTAAATATAAAGCCATAAGCATTATTATGATTGTGACTGCTATTGAATTTGCGCCAAAAGGCATTATTAAAATATTTAAAACAAAATGTATAATTGTAAGAAAAATTAATATAGATATACAACCTAAAATATTTTTAAAGAAAAATCCAAGCATTGTAAAAAATGATTTAATAAAATTATTTTTGCTGAATATTATTTCTGTTAAATACAAAATTGTAAGAAAATTAAATAAAATTCCGGTTGAAAAAATTGTTATGAACCATAATTTAAATGTATTAATATCATGAGTAGAAAAACTGTTTAAAAAATTATTTACTTCACTTACGGTGGTTATTGATGCCAATTCTTTTAATCTTAGTGCAATAACAGGTTCACCAAAATATATTAAGCACAGTTTTATTACTCCGTATAATAAAACAATATATATAAATGAAAAGAAAATCAGCCCAAAAAGTATATTAATAAAATTTTCACCTACTCCGAAAAAATATAATTTATAATTCTTAATTGTTTTTATTGTAACAGTTTCTTTATCATCGGAAGGGTTATAATCAAGCACGGCACATTTATTAATATAAATCCAACCGGCAGTGTTTGCAGATGTTAGCAAGAATAAAGATACAGTCAATATTATTTTTATATATATCTGCGTGTTGTTATTCAAGATGTATGGCAAAAACATCATTGCAAACATTAAGTACATTAAAAAAGGAAGTATAAATATTAAGTTATTTCTTAAGATATTAAATGAATCTGTTATTATTTTTTTCATTCCTTGATTATAGCATATTATTTCAAAATATTTGTATAGCATAATTGTTAGTAAAAAAAAGTAATATTGTTTTAAAAAAGTATATGTTTTTGGTAAAATATGAAAGGTGAGGGAATATACGGGATATTTATGAAAGAAAGACTCGTTTTATTAACAATTGTATTATCGTTAATGGTGGTTTTATATTTTTTCCAAAATTGCATGAACACTCCTTGCGCATTTATAACTATTTTAGTATTTATGACTCTTTATACGACGTATATGCAGATAGCATATAAACATCGAATAAGAAAACAAAAAAAACATCCCGTTGAGAAAAATTATGATTTTACTCCTTATGTGAGTATATTAGTCCCTGCACATAATGAAGAAGCTGTTATTGAAGATACGATTGAGAATATATCTAAAATAAATTATCCTTATTATGAAATTATAGTTATAGATGACAGAAGCAGTGATAATACATTAAATGTACTTGAAAAAATCAGTTCAAAATATCCTAAATTAAAATATTTTTCAAGAACAAAAGATGCTTTTCCCGGGAAATCTGCCGTATTAAATGACGCTCTAAAAATAGCAAAAGGTGAAGCAATACTTGTATTTGATGCAGATGCAAGAGTCCAGAGTAATTTTCTTAAAGAGTTAATTCCTGCTCTTGAACCAAAACAAGTTGGAGCAGTACAAGCAAGAAAAGTTATTATTAATCGTGAGCAAAATTTTCTCACACGCTGTCAGGATAATGAAATGGCAGTTGATACACATTTTCAGGTCGGAAGAGATGCTGTTAAAGGTGCCGTTGAATTAAGAGGAAACGGAGAACTTATTAAAAGAACCGCTCTTGAAGATGTTAACGGCTGGAATAATTTTACTATTACCGATGACCTTGATTTATCTACAAGACTTCAAATAAAAGGATGGGATGTAAGATTTTGCTCAGATGTTTGTGTATTTGAAGAAGGAGTTCTGTCTTATGTACCTTTATTAAAACAGAGAAGACGCTGGATAGAAGGAAGTATAAGAAGATATCTTGAACATTTTATGGATGTTTTGATGTCTCCAAATATGTCATTAAGAGTCAGCTTGGATATGACTGCATATATTACGGAATTTATTCTTCCTGTTTGGATGTTATCAGAACTTGCTTTTCAAAGTTTCAGGTACATTAAAGATGACAGTAACTGGATTTCTTCTTCTCTTGTACTATCAGGACTTATGTGCTGTTTCTTTATAATAGCCTTATTTTACAGTTTAAGAAAATATGTTAAGTTGAAGCCTGTTGATAATATAATTCAATCGGTTGCAACGTCCTTATATATTGTTGTTCTTTGGTTTCCGCTTACTATTTTTATTATTTTTAAAATAATATTTATGAAAAATACTATGGATTGGTCTAAAACCGGACATGGTAACATAATAAGTGACAAAAATTCTGTTTTAGATGAAAATATTGAACAGGAAGAAAAAACAGCCGAAGAATTAATTAAAGTTTAAGAAGGGAGAAAATATAAAGTGGACTTTACATTATTAACAGTTGAGCTTCTAAAGGGATTAAACGCAATTACCGGAAGCTATGGACTTGCGATTATAGCTCTTACGGTAATAGTTAGATTATGTCTGTGGCCTTTAGGTGTTTCTCAACAGCGTTCTATGAGAGATATGCAAATACTCCAGCCGAAAATTAAAATGATTCAAGAACGTTATAAAAATGACCCTCAGACAGCGCAAAGAAAGCTTATGGAATTTTATAAAGAGCATAAATTTAATCCTATGGCGGGATGTTTGCCTTTATTAATTCAAATGCCTGTTTTTATTTTACTTTATACTGCATTAATTAGTCCCCAATTCATTCAAGAAGCAGGTAATTCTCATTTCTTGTTTATAAAAAGACTTGATACTACTTTAAGAGGCAGCGCCGGAAGTTCCTATGACGGTGTTTTTAGTGTTTCTAACAATGATAAGTTTGTTGTTTTTAAAAAAGTTGTTGTTAAATTGGGCGATGAAACGCTTGATAATGTTAAAATCTCATCTAAAAATGCGGTTAAAGTTCAAGGTGATATTGAGGCAGGACAATCTCTTGATTTAAAAATTAATCTTGATGATATTGATTTAAAATACAGCCAGCTTGAAAAAGTTACAGAAGCTGATATTGATATCCAAAATATAAAAACAAGAGAAGTGGAAACTGTTAAGTTTGTTAAAAAAGATAATATATTAGCTGCTGAAGTTCCAACTAATGCACCTCAAAGCCAATTCCATTTAGATGTATTTATTTTAATACTTTTATTTGCAGCTACTATGTTTGCAACTCAAAAAGTTATGATGGCAACGAATAAAAATGTTCAACAAGATCCTATGCAGGCTCAAATGCAAAAAATGATGGGGACAATGATGCCTCTTATGATTATATTCATGTTTGTTATTGCGCCAATTCCGGCAGGTGTTCTTTTATATCTTGTCGTAAGTAATATCATACAAATTATTCAAACTATTGTTATTAATAAACAACTTGAAGGCGAAAATAATAAAAATCCCCATAATCCTAAAGACCTTTCCGATATTAAAACAATTAATCCTATTGAAACAAAAACAATAGAAACAGATAAAAAATAATGCTGCTTGAAGAATTTAATTATAACCTGCCGGAAGAATTAATAGCACAATTTCCGGCTCAAAAAAGAGAGATGTCAAAAATGCTTGTTCTGGATAAAGTTAATAAAGGCTTTATCCACAAGCATTTTGCGGATATAATAGATTTTTTAACGGAAGATGATTTGCTGGTTCTTAATAATACAAAGGTTATTCCTGCAAGGCTTTATGCAAAAAAAGATACAGGTGCTTTAATTGAAATATTTCTTGTAAGAGAAGTTGAAAAGGATATCTGGATTTGTCTTATAAAACCTTCTAAGCGTGTTAAACCTTCTATGGTTCTTGAAGTATCAAAGGATTTATCAGTTGAAATTATATCAAAAGATGATGATAAGTGGAGAGTTAGACTTTTATATAACGGAAATCTTTTTGAAATATTGGATAGGGTAGGAAATATTCCCCTGCCTCCTTATATTGAGAGAAAACTAACAAGTGATGAATATAAAAAACTTGATTTTGACAGATACCAGACTGTTTATGCAAAAAAAGAAGGAGCTGTAGCTGCTCCTACTGCAGGACTTCATTTCACTCAAGAAATATTAAATAAGCTTGATGAAAAAGGCTGCAAGCATTGTTTTATCACATTAAATGTCGGGCTTGGCACTTTTAAACCCGTTAAATGTGAAAATATCCTTGAGCATAAAATGGATTCTGAGAGTTTTGAAATATCACAAGAGGCTGCCCAAATTATTAATGAAGCAAAAAATAACGGTAAAAATATTGTTGCCGTGGGTACTACTTCTGTCAGGACTTTAGAAACTGTTATGAATAAATACGGGCAAATTAAAGCGGTTAAAGATAATTCTGAATTGTTCATTTTCCCCGGATATAAGTTTAAAATCGTTGATAAACTTATAACAAACTTCCATTTGCCTAAATCTACTTTATTAATGCTTGTTAGTGCATTTGCAGGCAGAGATTATATATTTAGCGCATACTCTGAAGCAATTAAAAATAAATACAGATTCTACAGTTATGGAGACTGTATGTTTATAAGGTAGTTTATGTTCATTTTTTCAATCCTTTCAATTTTATTTTCTTCTTATTTTTTTCTTTCAGTATTGGAGAAAAAATTAAATTTTAAAAATAATATAGGTTTTGTATTATTTTTGCTGTTGAATTTTTCACAAATAATATTATCTTTTGAAATATTATCAGTCTTTAAACAAATTAAAACAGTTCCGTTTTTAATTTTAAATGCGTTTATTTTTATATTTTCGATAATTATCTGGATAAAAAATAATAAATATATTTATAAACCTAAAATAACAGATGAATTTAAGAGAATAAAAAATGCTTTAAAGTGCGATAAGCTGCTTCATATTTGTACTTATTTCTATATTATATTTATTCTATCAATGATATTTATGGCATTATTTTATCCGGTATTATACGGGGATGCTTTAGGCTATTATTTTTCACGATGTACAATGTGGATACAAAATTCATCTCTGGCGCATTATGTTACATCGGATTCAAGAGAGCTTATTATGCCGATAAATATGGAACTATTATATTCGTGGGTTCTTTTATTTACTAAAAATGAGCAAGGAACGGGAATATTTTCATTCCTGTCTTATATTAATGCTGTAGTCGTAATATATAATTTTTTAGGTGAATTAAAATTCTGCATAAGAAAAAGGCTTTGGACTATATTCGTATTTTCATCTCTGGCACTTGTCTTTCTTGAATGTTATACCCCAATTGCAGATTTATTTACGGGTTCTTTAATTCTTACATCAATATATCTGTTTTATTGCGCAGTTAAAAATAACAATATTAGTTTAATTTTCTTTTCTTCACTTGCTTATGCACTTAGTATAGGTACAAAAACTACAGCCTTAATAGCTTTACCCGTTTATTTCTGTTCCGTTGTTTCAATTTTATTTTTCCTTAATAAAAATCAGTTTAAAAAATATATAAGTTTATATATTTTATTTTTAATTTTTAATTTTTTAATTTTTTCTTCTTATAATTATATTCTTAATTTTATAGAGTTTAAAAATCCCTTGTCTGATACTTCATCTCTTTTATTGAACCAATTTAGAGGCTCAATAAAAGGCTATTTAACAAATTTGATTAAATACACTTTTATAATATTTGATTTTTCAGGCGTAATTGACTTTTTTAACATAGGAAATTTTATTCAAAATGTTCAGGATAAATTTTTAAATATTTTAGGCGCAAACAGAGGCACATATACCTCTTCATTTTTCAATAATTATTTCTTTTATAATTCTAAACTTATAATAACGGAATCTGCATTTGGATTAATGGGATTATTGGCATTTTTTCCTTCTTTAATACGGGCTCTTTTTAAAAGAGAAAAACGAGGATTAATTTTATTTATTCTTGCACTTTTTTATATCTTAAATATACTGATTTTCTCTCGCACAATGGTATTTACAAAATACAATATAAGATATCTGCTTGCTTTTTTGGTAGTGGCTTCCCCTGTTATTGTATACAGCTACTCTAAGAATAATAACATTTATAAATATATCTGTGTCTTATTCTTATTTGTATATCTTGTTTTAAATTCTCATGTGCAACCGGTATCATATATAATATCTTATTTTAAGCACAAGCCGATGGAGAATAAAAATTTTATTCTAAAAGAGAATGATGAACTAAAAATATATAATTATTTTATTAATAAGAAAAAAACAAAAATCGCAGTCATGATATTTTCTTCAAATCATCCGGTATATTATATATATAAATTGAGGTTATACGCTTTTGAGGTTAATAATATATTTCCTGAAATAATAGAAAATTTTGACCTGTCTGATTATGAATATATAATTACATTAAAAGACAGCGCTTCATCTACAATAATAAAGGATTATAAAAATAGAAAAAATAATAAATTATGTTACTATAAAGATTATGAAGGTAATATAACAAATGAATCTAACATAATGCCGGCTATGGTTACATGTAAAATTCCTGTTGATTATATTATAAAATCAGGGTTTGCCCCATATATAGATTTAAAACCAAATAATTATATTATCTTCAAAAATATTTCTCATATAAAAGTATGAAATTTTGTAAAAAACATTAAAGTTTAAGGTATAATATGCCGATAGAAGGGTTATAAGATTTTATATAAATTGTAATCAAAAAAATAATGGTAGATAAAAATTATGGAATGTATAAACTGGTAAGGATAATAGATGTCAGAATATAAAAACGAAAATAAAAATGTATCGGTATTTTCAAGAAGTGAAATCGCTTTAGAATCCGATCCTTTGGAAGAAATTTTTGCATTAAATCTTGGTGATTTTATTTCTGAGCATTTAATCTCTGATGAACTTATCCAAAAAATAAGCAGAACTGATATTGATAAAACATCAAGTCTTAAAAAACAGTTAAAAGAACTTATTTCTATTTATTCTATTGATAATACACTAAAAATATTAGGTTTTAGCAATAGAGAAGATTATGTAATATATAATGCAATAGCTAAAACAATAAAACAAATGCTTGAAATTGATGCCTGCCATATATTCTTATCTAAAGAAAATGCCATGGGACTTGATAACACTAAAAATGATTTGGTTTTGGTCGGCTCTTCTCTGAGATTTAATGATGATATTTATGATTCAGAAATAGGCTATAAATTTACAGATGAGAATTATGTTTCATTTTCATATAAAAACAGTAAAACAGTAGAAATAAAAGATTGTACAAAAGATTCTGATTTTAAATCGGTACTGTTACTCAATGAAGATAAAGTTAAATATTATCTTGCCGTTCCAATGAATAATAATATGGAAAAAGTAGGTGTTATCGTTGTTGAAAATTATGAAGAAAAAAATCTTTCATCCGAATTTAAAGAATTATTAACTATAACGGCAAGATTATTTGCTACATCTATGTCGCTTGAAAAATTGACGGAAGAAACGAATACATTAATAAATCAAGAGGATGTAAGTTTATCACAGCTTCAAAATAAAAGAGCAGAATTAACTGCATTGATAGGTGATTTAAGCAGCGAGCAGCAATGGTTTGTTGAAAATTTGGCTAAGGCTGTTGATGCTAAAAGCAGTTTTAGAAATAATTATTCTCACGAAGTTGCTGATTTGGCACGTGAAATTTCTACTTATCTTGCTTTAAATGAAAAAACAAAAGATTTAATTTATTATGCGGCACTTTTAAGAAATATAGGGAAAATTACCCTGCCTGAAGAACTGTTTAATAAAAAAGAAAAATTATCTAAGGAAGATTGGGAAAAGCTTCAAAATCATCCTAATGTCGGCGTAAGTATTTTAATGAGTATTAATTTCTTATCTGAAGTTGTTCCATATATTAACTATCATAAAGAAAGATGGGATGGCAAAGGTGAACCTGAAGGTTTAAAAGGTTACAGTATTCCGTTAGGCTCAAGGATTATAGCTCTTGCTGATGCCTATAGCGCAATGATATCAGAGCGCAAATACAGAGATGCAATACCAAAAGCAAAAGCATTAGAGATAATAAGAACAGAAGCCGGAACTAAGTGGGATCCTGAGCTTGTGGATGTACTTATTAATTTAAAATCATAACTACTACCAAGAGCCGCCTCCGCCGCCTCCGTGTCCGCCACCGCTTCTTCCGCCGCCACTATGCCCCGAACCGCTTCTTGAACTTGATAATGATGAACCTATTGTATTTGAAGCATTTGATAAATCATTTGAAAATCTTCTTAATGAACGATAGGTGAAATTCTCGCCTTTATACCATTTGGGTGTTTGAATATTTAGTCCTTCCAAATTATTTAACCAGCTATCCATTATTCCGAGGGCAAATGCAAAAGGTAAAATATCTTCGCAGTATGTTGGATTTTCATTTATTAATTGCTGTAATCTTCCTTTTTCTACTGTTTCCAAATATTTTTTAAATCCTAAAATTTGTCCCAGTCTTTCTCTGCCTTTTCTGTTTCTCTTTGGCATATTAACAAGACATATTATTGTAATAACTAAACATACAATTTCCAAAATAAGTAAAGGATAATTACCTTCAAGGTTTTCGGCGCTGCTTATAATAATTGCTAATGGTATCCCGCCAAACATCAATGACCATAATGTTATAAAACCGATATTCTTCTTATTTTGAGGAATAGATATTGCTAAAGCAAATACCAATATTGCTATTACAGGGAATAGAAATAAAAAGCTATATTGGAACAACAAATAAAATGAATAATTGCCCAATGTAAACACTATAGAAGTTAATATTGATAAAATGCTGAGGAAGAATATTAAAACTTTTCCGCAGCTCCATGTATTTTTTTCAAATAATGCGTTTTTTAAATTTGTTAAACTGCGCATAATTGCTTGACAGTATAAAGAGAAACTGAAAGAAGATTGGAGTTCTATTAATGTAACACTTTCTCTTCCGTTTTGAAAGATAGCCTCAAAAAGAGTTTTTTCACTACTTTTAGAACCGTCATAGTCTTTTAATTTTTTGAATGTATAACTGACTACGTCATCTTCAATTTCCAAATATCCCTTATTTGCAAGATAAAGAATAAGAGACATAATTCCATTTTCTGTAGAATATCCTGAATATTCAACTTCCAGTTCGGCGCTATTTTTACCTTCCGGCGGATAAAAATTAACTACGGGTATTACTATATCTTCTTTACCGTACTTATACCATATCCCAACTGCCAGTAATGTCATTATTACTACAATTATACTTATGGTTTGAGGAAAGGATATAGACATATTTTGTATAAAGTATTTTTCAGGCAGTAATATTCTAACCGTAATACCTTCTCTTGGATTTAGAGAACCTGTTGTATAACCGGTAATTTCATTTCCCGTAATATTAAATTTAAGAAAATCAGGATTATAGCCCATTGCCCCATATCTGCCCGTCGAAAAACCGACTTTGGATTTATCAAAGTCTTTTGGCATTATTATTTTAAATCTTACATGGTTAATTAATGTATTCCATTGAACTCCAATAATATTAAAATAAAATTCATCTGCATCTTTTAAACGATCTATGCCTGATTTATAGGTATATGTTATACGATATGTCTTAGGTCCCGTTACTCTAAAGTTTGGACTACCCATTTGTATAACCAAATAACCATTTTTTATATATTTTTTATAAAGTTCACTTGCTTTAACATTTGTAACGAAACTGTTTTCAACAGATGAAGTTGAGTCTTCTCTTTGTATTTTATTTTTTAAAGGAATTGTCCTGAATATTCCGTGTGAAGGATTTGTAAAATATACGTCAAGAACTTCTTTTACTTCTACTTCCCTATTCTCTTTTACATTCATTATTACATCGTATTTTTTTATATAAAAATTCTCTGCATAAGATATGTTTAATATAAATAAATTTAATAAAAATGCGCAAAAAACTAATATTATCTTTCTCATTCAAATGAAATCCTTATATTTTCTCTTTCAGCTTCATTAATTTCAAATAATTTCTCTCTTTTAATAGAAAATAAAGAGCAAATTATGTTAGAAGGAAAAACTTCCGTATAAGTATTTAATTCTCTGACTGTACCGTTATAATATTTTCTTGAATTTGCAATATCATTTTCAACTTGAGAAAGTTGTTCCATTAACATTGCAAAGTTTTGATTAGCTTTTAAATCAGGATAATTTTCAGCAACCGCAAGGAGTCTTGACAATCCAAAATCTAATTGTGAGTTTAAATCTATCTTTTCTGAGTTGTTTAAATTTGTATAATTTTTATTTCTTAATTCAGTAACTTTATTTAGTACGTTTTTTTCATGACCGGCATAACCTTTAACCGATTCTAAAAGATTAGGAATTAAATCCCAGCGTTTTTTAAGATAAACATCCATTGTGGAAAATGCTTCTCTAACATAATTTCTTAAAACTACTCCTCTGTTATAAGCACCTATCAGCCAAACTAATATTAAAAATGCGATTATACCGCCTGTAAGTAATAAAATCATACCTTAACTCTCCTTTTATGATATGTTTACATTTTATTACTTTTTAAAAATAAGGGCAACAAAAAAAACCGCTATTTTAGCGGTTTTTTATTTTTAATTTTCATTATATTCATTTGTCCATAATCCGTGGATATTACAAAGTTCTCTTGCCTTAAAATTATTGTAATTGCACGCTGATTTTAATTCCATTTCGGGTTTATCTTCGGGAGATAAATATTTTCGTTTTAAATATTTTTTATCGGGAGATATTGCTTCTATAAAAACAATATAATGTTCTTTTTCCATCGGGTGTTCAATCGAACCTACTCTTATGATTTTATTTTCACCCTCCATAGTTACAATCGGAACATGTTTTTCCTGAAATTCACTGTCATTAGATTTTTCTTCCAATAATTCCATAGGAAGAGAACAGCAAACTAATGTACCTTCGCCCGAATTAATAACTTCCACAATATTTCCGCATACATTACATTTGTACAATTGTAATTTTTCTGTCATTGATAACCTCCGTTTGTTTTTATTATAAATTTTTCAAAAATAAACGTAATTACCTGTTTAAATATATCTAGCGATTATAAATTAATGTAATAACATCGTCTTCAAATTGCTTAATTAATTTTGGATTTTCCGTAAAGTTTTGTACAAATAATGTAACGGCATAAGTGTTACCGTCTTGGGAATTAATAAATCCGGCAATGCTGCTTATATTTGAAAGAGTACCGGTTTTAAGCCAAACATCGCCTCTTAAATCAAATAATCTTGAAGAAAGTGTACCTTCTCCAGGGATTGCCATATTATCTTTAAATAAATCAAAATTTTTATCATTATATATTTTATCAAGAACATTATTCATCCATTCAACACTTAAAAGATTGTTTCTGGAAACTCCGCAGCCGTCTTTTATTATTACAGAATTAAAATCAATATCATATTTTTCATAAAAGTTTTTCATTGCTTCTAATGAAATATCATCAGAGCCTGTTCTGCCGTATTTAAATCCGCCTGCAAGTTTATATAATGTTTCTGCCATCAAATTATTACTTTTTTGGAGTATAGGCATTAATACTCTTGTTATCGGATTAGATATTTCACATATCATTTTTGCATTTGAAGGCAATATCTTTGAAGCATATTGAGTTGCTTTTATTTTTATGGAAGAATCCTCCAAAGCTTTTTCTAAAACAAATATATAATATCTTCTCATACTGCTGTAAGGAATTTCTACTGTTTTAGGAGGAACAATTGCGCCATATAATTCAATTAATTCAGGATTGTTCCAGTTATATCTTTCAATCTCAAGCATATTTGTTTTATCTGCTTTTACATTTGAAAAAACACTCAAAGGATATTTTGAAGCTGAAATAACTTTAACAGAGGAATTTTCGCCTTTTACTAAATTTAATCTGATTGTATTGGAGTCTAAGTTATATGAACTTACTTTTGGTGTATAAGGACTTGTGTCGTCATCCCACATCCAGCCCGGTGAAAATTCTTTTTTATCAATTATACTATCATCTATATATAAATTATTAAAAGATGTATAGCCTTTGTCTTTAATTTTTTGTATTGCAGTTTTTAATTGTCCCGAGGTCAAAGTCGGGTCTGCTCCGAGTTTTATATATAAATTATTCTTATTATCCGTATAAAATCCTGTTTTAAAAAAATAATCGTATCCTAGAGTATTAAATGCAAAATACATTGTAATAAGTTTCAATGTGGAAGCGGGATGAAGTAATTTATTTTGATTTTTTTCGTAAACAGTCGAATGGTTAGATGTATTTTTTATTGATATTGCAATTGTGGATTTTTCATTAAGTTCTGACTGCGTTATATATTTATCAAGTTTTGATTTGTCAAAAGCATAACCGCTGTTTTGAACACACATTACAAAAAATGCCAATAAAATTCCGAATGTTTTTTTCATTATTTCTCCAATATTTGATATTTCTTCTTCGTATCCTTTAATATAGGCATTTGCTCCCTATATTCTTTCATATCGTTTAAGTTAATTTCAGTATATAAAATTTTCTCTTCCGTGTCTAATTTTGCAACAGTTCTGCCTTGATAGTCATAAATGGCAGAATTGCCTGCAAAGTTGAAGTTTTCATTTATTTTACCCGTAAGAGAAGCTGTAATGAAATAAGTTTGATTTTCAATAGCACGAGCTTTTGCCAGTGTTATATATTCATCAACAAAATTTTTTGGCCAAGCTGCCATATTTACCATAAAATCCGTATCATTAAAGGCGTATAATCTGAACATTTCGGGGAATCTTATGTCATAGCAGGTGGATATTCCGATTTTTCCTATGTCGGTTTTAACTATTACGGGAGTTTTACCTTCTTCAAGATACAAACCCTCCGATTGATTGCGGAGTGAAAACAGGTGAAATTTATCGTATGTATCAAGAATATTACCGTTTCGGTCTAAAATAATACAGGTATTTCTTATTTTTTCATTCGCCTTTTTTAATATGGCGCTTCCGCCTATTACGTTTGAATTATGTTTTAAGGCTGTTTCTTTTAAAAACTTTAAAGTTTTTGAAGAATAGAGTTCTTCTGCATATTTTTCAAAGTTAGGGCAGTCCCATCCCGTTGTCCAAAGCTCAGGTAAAACTATTAAATCAACATTACCATACTCTTTTAAAAGAGTATTTATTTTATTTATATTTGAATCTATATCCCCTGTAACAGATTCAATCTGAACTACTATAACTTTAATTTTCATATCAAAATTGTATTACAAAAATAAAATTTATGTTTTATATAATATCCCTTTTGGAAAAATAAAATGCCAAATCTTCATAAGCAGTCTGCTCTTTTATATAGGCTTCAAGCATTTTTTTTGTTTTCTGTGTCTTTTCAATATCTTTATAAATAATTTTGACTAAATCCTCATTCGAGTAGTTTGCTTTTATCATTTCTAAAAGATAATATTGTATGCTGTCAATGATATATACAGGTTCAAGGTTGTTTTCTGTCTGATAATTATAAAGACAGTTTGCAAAATCAAGAGCCGAGTTAATATTAAATTGAGGATAATTCTTAAAATAACCGCTGAAAAAATCGGTTCTGTAGTCTTCTATTTTGGTATCGGGAACTGAAAAAGCCTGCGAGCGTGATTGTATTGTTTGAAGTATATCATCTTTATTATTGGTTAAAAATATAAATGTAACATCACTTTGAGGTTCTTCTATGGATTTAAGCATAGCGTTTGCGGCAACCGTTGAAAAACAAGTTGTATTAATGCCTTTGGGATACCATATTTCATCATTATTATTTCCTGGAGGAGGATTAAAACCAGTTGATTTAAACTCATTGTATTCTTTTAATTCGGGATTTGAAAGATTTTTCATTTGAGCGTCACAGAATATAAATACCCTGTGAAAATCAGATGAGTTAAATAAGGTATCTAAAACATAATTTATTTGTTCTTCCGAAATAACTGTCTTACTTGAATCTGTTTTATTATCAATTTTAGATATTGTAATAACGGCAGGATGTCTGTTTTCTCTAATCCAACGGCAATTTTGACAGCTGCAATTCTCACTGCCGTTTTCTTTACAGTTTAACAGTCTTGCTATCTCTAATGCAACAGCATACTGAATATAATTGTTGCTTCCATACAAAATTAAAGAATGAAACAGTCTTTGCTGTTCTATTGCGGTTTTAAAAAAATTGGTTAAATAATTATATTTTTTATCTAATACTTCATTCATAATTTAGCTCAATAATGCCAGTTCAAGTAAAATTCCGCTTGAATTGTTTTGCCCAGATTTTAATTTATACTCTGCATTAATTAGATTTTCTCTTATTTTTAAAAGTTTATCAAGAGATATATTTCTTAACTTTTCCTGAGTTTTCATAATTATATACTCGTGGAGTTTTAATTTAAGCGACATATCTTTAGCGCTCATTTTTTTCTCATAGTTTTTAATAAATACAAACCTTTGGAAATTACTTTGAAGAACCGAAAAAATTTCAAGAGGATGTCTTTTTTCCGTTAAAAGATTATATTGCTTTAATATTTTATTTTTATTACCTTCAATTATAAGGTCTGCCAGTATAAAAACATCTTCAGATGACGTTGAGTATTTTTTAACGGCTTCTTCCGATATTGTTTTATTAGGATGCAGGGCTATTTTTAATTTTTCTAATTCCGAGTCAATTAATGTCAGATTAGTACCTATTTGTTCAATAATGATTGAAATACAGTTTGAATTTATTGTTAAATCCTTTTCTTTAGCAATTTTCGCAATCTGAGTATTAAGCTCCTTTTGATACGACTTAAATTGCGGAAATTCTCTTACCTGAGAATATTTAGAAAGCGTTTTAAAAAACTTTTTTCTTGAATCGGGCTTTTTATTTTCATCTCTCGGGACTTTACAAACAAAAATTATATTAACACTGTCATTAATAGTAGAAAGTGCATAATCAATACTTTCTATCTGCTTATCATCAAAACTCAATTTATTTCCGATAAGGTATTTATCAATGTTTATAAGGGTTAAAGTTTTTCCGAACATCAAAGGTGCAGCTTGAACACATTCAATAAATGTATTAAACGAAGGATTATCAAAGACTTTATATG
>CANQCO010000039.1 GCA_947589705.1 Candidatus Gastranaerophilales bacterium | reverse complement strand
TCCTACTTTTGTAACCGCACCATCCTCGCCTGCAGCTCTGTTTATTGTTACGTATTCTTTTATTATACAATTTTTACCTATAACCGCTTTTGTTTTTTGCCCCCTGTAGCTTAAATCCTGAGGAGCCGTTCCGAGGCTTGCAAAGGGATATATTATAGTCCCGTCGCCTATTTCACAGTACTCTAAATAAGCATTAGCAATTATTTTTACATTTTCGCCTAATACTACATCATCGCCTATTATTACATTCGGTCCTATTTCACAGCTTGCAGGAACTATTGCACTATCTGAAATTATCGCCGTTTTATGAATACTCATTTTTACTCCTATCTATTATTGACAATCGAAAACATTAAATCTGCTTCAACCGCCAAATGCCCGTCTACAAAACCTTTTGCATGAACCTTTGCAATAGGGCCTTTTACCTTTATTAATTCGGACTCAATTTCAAATTTATCTCCCGGAATTATTTGTTTTCTAAATCTTACACCGTCAATTCCCGCATATAAGAACAATTTATCTCTATATTCTGGCAGAGGAACCAAACATCCGGCAGATACCTGAGCCATTGCTTCCAATTGTAAAACCCCCGGCATTACGGGATTTCCGGGGAAATGCCCAGTAAAAAATGCTTCATTGACCGTAAGATTTTTATATCCTTTACAATATTTGCCCGGTACACATTCTGTTATTCTATCTACCAGTATAAACGGATATCTGTGAGGTATTAAATCCATTATTCCTTTAATATCGAATTGAAGTACTTGTTCTTCTGCCATTATGCCTCCATTATTAACTTTTTTTGTAATTCTTTTGCAACTATCGAATGAACCGTGTGTCCCGCTTCTTTTACTATAATTTCTGCATTTAAGTTTAATACATTACAGCCCGCAAGATAGAAATCTCCTATTAAATCAAGTATTTTATGTTTTATAGGCTCATATTGAGAATTAAGTTCAACTGTATAGCCATCCTCTGTTAAACCTACGGTATTTTCAAGCTTTGCACCCCTCGCATACCCTGCTTTTTGAAGCATTTCAAGTTCTTTTAAATAACCAAATGTTCTTGCTTTTACGGCTTCATCAATATTATCAAGGTTTATACTAACCCAGCGTTTATTTAAGTCTTTATGATTAAAATTAACGCTGTATGTGATATTTAACTTATCAGAAGGCAAAATAGCCAGATGTGTCCTGCCGTTTATATAATATAAGGGTTCTTTCAAGTTGATTTTAGATGTATCGGGGTTTGTTATTCCCGCATTATTAAAAGCTTCAACCCACTCTTTTGAACTTCCGTCAAGGATGGGCATTTCATAATGTGATAAATAAACATCCAAAGAATCTATACGGCAAATTGCACACGCTGCCATAAAATGCTCAATAAGCATTATTTTTATGTTTGAATCGCCGATTACGGTGCAGTGTTCGGTTGAAACGACATTATTTATATCCGCAGTTATCTCAAATGAATTAAAATGAAAACGGATGCCTTTTTTATCTGACGGGCAAACTCTTGCTTCTGAGTCTATCCCCGTCATCAACCCTGTTGATTTTAAAACGACCTCTTTTTTTAGAGTAGCCATTATTACCCTAGTCCTTTAACAAATGTTCATATTCTTTAAATTTAGCTATTAATTCTTCAGCTTTTTTCATAGTTTTAAGCTGCTTAATAAATTCTTTTCGCGGAACTGCGGGAGCGCCGATAAGTATGGATTTTTCGGGGAAGCTTCTTGTAATACCCGCTTTTGCCATAATAATCGAGTCGCTTCCTATTTCTATATGATCAGCCATACCTACTTGACCTGCTATAACAACACGGTCACCTATTTTACAGCTCCCTGCTATACCGACCTGAGAAACTATCATACAGCCTTTGCCGATTTTGCAGTTATGCCCGATTTGAACAAGATTATCTATTTTAGTCTGCTCGCCTATAACCGTATTTTCAATTGTACCTTTATCTATACAGGTATTAGCGCCTATTTCAACATCATCTTCAATTACAACAGAACCTACAGACGGTATTTTATAAATCTTTTGGTCAGTATTATCCTGTTTAACTTTTCCTTCTTCTCTTGCGTTTTCAACATTATTCGGATTTTCGGTAACAAAGCTGAATCCGTCAGCCGCTATACTAACTGAGTGCTGCAAAATAACACGGTTTCCTATAATTGCGTTATCACCTATATTGCACCCGGGATGAAACAGGCAGTTTTCACCTATTTGAACCGAGCGTCCTACGTATGTATTAGCAAGTATTTTTGAATTTTTTCCTATTGATACGTTTCTTGAAATAACTACATTAGGTCCTATAGAAACATTCTCACCGATTTTTGCCGTAGGGTGAACCGTAGCGGAAGGATGAATTCCGATTGTAGAATCAGGCGGCATGTAAAACAAGTGAAGAAGTTTCATCATAGCCAAACGGGGACGTTCAGCTTCAATTGTCGAAATTAATTCAGATGTAACTCCTATAGGTACAAGAGCCGCTTTTGCTCTCGTTTTGGATAAATTTTCTATCTCATCTTCATTAAGCGCTAATGCTAACGTATTTTCATCCGCTAACAAAGGTGGTCCCAGTCTTGAAATTTTGACGTCCTCAAGCTTAGTTAAAATACCACCTACTATTTCGGATATTTCCTCAAGTGAATATTCACTCATTCTATCTACATCCCTCATATTTTTCCCTCATCTGCTTTTCTATTGTAATACGAGGGCAGGGAAATTACAATTTTTTTATTCAAAATCAAACAAATCTTTTACTTTTAAATTCAAATTATCAGCAATAATTTTTAACTTTGTTATAGTAATATCAGTTTGGGCTGTTTCAATCATACCAACCATTGAACGAGAAATACCGTTTACACCCAAATCATCTTGTGTTAATTTTTTGGCTTCTCTTAACTTTTTCAAGTGTTTTGCAAACTTTTGTAAATATGCCTTGTTCATTTTTTGATTGTCAGTTATACTAACAATTGTTACAATCAATCTCATTGACAATAAGGAGTGTAATATGAAAAAGAACAACAATTTAAACCTTAGTGAAAAAGCCGCTGAAATAGGTGTTAAACTTGAGAGAATTAGCACTCTTATGGAAGTTATGGAAAGAGCCTTAGAAGAAGAATTTGAAATAGAACAAAAAAAATTAGTCAGCTTAAGTTATATTATTAACGATAATTTAAAAGAAATAACATCAAAATTTGATGAGTTAGAAACAGCAATAACAGAAAAAACAGATGAAGAACCTTAAATAAGACTTAACTCTTTCTCATTTTTTCAATAATAGATGTTGTGGATTTGCCTTCAACAAAGGTTATAAATTCAATCCTACCGCCGTTTTCCATAATCCCTTTGGCTTCCGGCAGTGTTTCTATTGTATAATCCGCTCCTTTTGTATGTACATCGGGTTTAATTTTTAAAAGAAGATTAATTGGAGAATCTTCATCGAACAACACTACATAATCAACACTTCTTAAAGCACTCAAAACCTCGGCTCTGTCATTTTCATTATTAATCGGGCGTCCTTCTCCTTTTATGCTTTTTACCGATTTATCGGAATTAAGTGCCACAATTAAAACATCACCAAAACTTTTTGCTTTCTCAAGATATCTCACATGCCCGACATGCAGAATATCAAAACATCCGTTTGTAGTTACTATCGTTTTACATTCCTGTCTTAACTTTTTTAATAAACCATCAAGTTGATTTTGTGCAACAAGCATAACATCTCCATAAAAACGGGCGGAAATATTGATATATTTCCGCCCAATTATTTTTATTTCTTCTCTGTTCCCGTTTCTACGTTTGTTAATGATTTAAGTTCGGGATTTTTTTGTGTTTCTTCTTTTATTGTTTTTTGAATTTCTTCAGGATTATAAGCAGGGTCAATAAATTCTATTTTTGCATC
The DNA here is from genome assembly GCA_947589705.1 of Candidatus Gastranaerophilales bacterium. Classification (GTDB taxonomy): domain Bacteria; phylum Cyanobacteriota; class Vampirovibrionia; order Gastranaerophilales; family Gastranaerophilaceae; genus Avigastranaerophilus. The sequence goes on along the minus strand of CANQCO010000039.1, from coordinate 17,812 downwards.
TTTTCTCAATGATTCAATTTTATTTTTTAAGATTTCAACTTTATCCTGACCTTCTAAGTAGTTAATAATGTCTTTTTTGCTCTGTTCAAAAGAAAGAGTACCGGCTTCTTGTCTATCGGTAACCATAATAATATGATAACCAAAATCGGTTTTAACAACATCAGAAACAGTATTAGGTGCCAAAGAAAAAGCTTTTTCAGCAAAAGGTTCAACCATTTCATCTTTAGCGAAGAACCCTAAATCTCCGCCTTTTACAGCACTTACCATATCTTCGGAATTTTCTTTTGCGACTTTTGCAAAAGTTTTAGGTGATGCTTTTACTTGTTTTTGAAGCTTTTCAGCTTTTTCAAGTCTGGCATTCATTTCATCCTGTACTTTTTTATTTAATTCTTCATCAGATATATTTTTATTTTCTTCTTTAATTTTATCTTTTATCTGATTAGCATTAGCACTAATTAATATATGAGAAGCTCTTACACGTTTCGGATATTTGAATTTTGAAATATTATCATCATAATATTTTTTAGCAACGGAATCACCTATTGAAACCATAGCGATAGAGTCAACAAATTTTTTCATTTTTATTTCTTCTTCAAGGTCTTTTTTAAATCTGTCATAAGGAACATTATTAGTTTTTAAAACCTGCATAAACTGTTCTTTTGTTCCAAATCTGTCTATAATTTCTTTTTCACCGTTTTCTATTTCCTGTTTAGAAACAGTAATTTTTCTTTTATCCATTTCCTCATTCAACAGAGCTTTTACTATTAAATTAGAAACAACCTGTTCTCTCATCATCAGGGCAAATATGTTATTCGGATCTTTTTTAACATCAATTCCCATTTGTTCAAACATTCTGCCTGATACTACAGAATCATAAGCTTTGTCAAATTCTGACTGTGTAATTACGGTATTATTTATTTTTATAATATCCGTATCCTTATTTTTCAGACCGCAGCCCGTAAAAATAAACATTGCCAATATTGCAAATGTTATTACCTTCAACTTGTTCATTTTATTCTCCTTGGATAAATACTAACCGTTATTATTTATATTATAATCGTTGCCTGTTTTTAATATATGATAAAATAAATTTGTCAGAATGTTAAATAATTCTTCAAAATTTAGATAAGAAGTGTTAATAATTAATATACTTTTCCCGTCAGTACAGGTATTTGGGGCAGTAGTATATTTAATATATTTTGTAATATTTGAATCAGCTTTTGCACAAATTATATTCCATTCGCCTTTAGAAAATTCAGTATAAATGCGCACAGAAGAGTCTACCTCTCTGATTAAAGATATTCCGGCTTGTGAAGCAAGCAATCTCAACTGTACAAGTTTTATAAGATTTTCTACAGGCTCAGACATTTTGGAAAATCTGTCTTTCCATTCCGCTTTTATTAATTCAAGTTCATTAATAGATTTAACATCAGCTAAACGCTTATATTCAATCATTTTTTGTTCTTTTGAACCTACCCATTCATCTGGGATATATGCGGTTACATTAATATCTACAATGGCAGGTTTATGTTCAACCTTCTTTCCTTCCTGAATTTCCGTTATTGCATCTTCCAATAATTGGCAGTATGTATCAAAACCGACATTAACCATTTGACCATGCTGTTTGGTGCCTAAGACATTTCCCACCCCTCTTATTTCTATATCTCTCATTGCTATTTGATATCCGCTTCCGAGCGTTGTAAATTCTTTAATATACTTTAATCTCTTTATTGCGTCCTGAGTAAGCAGTTTACCCTCTTTATACAAGCAGTAGCAAAATGCCTGACGGTCGGTTCTTCCAACTCTGCCTCTTATTTGATACAGCTGAGCAAGCCCGAATTTATCCGCATCATGGATTATCATTGTATTGGCATTTGGTATATCAAGCCCGGATTCAATAATAGTAGTACATAAAAGAACATCATATTCCTTATTTAAAAAATCAACCATTATTGTTTCAAGTGCATTTTTATCCATTTGCCCGTGAGCTACGGCGAGCCTGATATTTGGAAGCAGTTCTTTCAATTTGTTTGCAAATTCGTATATACTTTCAACCCTGTTATACAGGTAAAATACCTGTCCTTCACGTTCAAGTTCATAATTTATCGCATTTTTTATAATGCTGTCTTTATATTCACCCACATAGGTTTTAATCGGCAGTCTATTCGTCGGCGGCGTATTTATTATACTCATATCCTTTATTCCCGATAATGACATATATAGAGTTCTCGGAATCGGAGTGGCCGACATAGTCAAAATATCAATATTTTTCTTCAGCCGTTTAAGCTTTTCCTTATGAGCAACGCCGAATTTATGCTCCTCATCAATTACCAGCAGCCCCAAATCTTTAAACTGAATATCATCCTGCAAAAGTCTATGTGTGCCTACAACAACATCAATTTCACCGAGTATCAGTTTTTTTATAACTTCTTTCTGTTCTTTGGGAGTTTTAAATCTGGATAAAAGCCCAATTTTAACAGGATATGGCTTAAATCTTTCAGATATAGTCTGATAATGCTGCAAGGCAAGTATCGTTGTTGGGACAACTATTGCAGCCTGTTTCGATGACATAACGGCTTTAAATATAGCCCTTATTGCAACTTCCGTTTTTCCAAATCCCACATCACCGCATATTAGTCTATCCATGGGTTTATCTGATTCCATATCCTCTTTTGTTTGCGATATTGCCTTCATCTGATCGGGAGTTTCCGTAAATTCAAAAGCATCCTCCATTTCATACTGCCAGATTGTATCGGGTTCAAATGCAAAACCTTGTGACAGCTTTCTTAAAGCGTATAAGTTAATTAAGTCCTGCGCTACATCTTCTACAGCCTTTTTAACTCTTGATTTTGTGTTGTTCCAATCATTACCGCCCATTTTGGATAAAGTTGGAGCAATATTACCCGAACCCCTGTATCTGCACAGCATATTTATCTGCTCGGCAGGAATATGAAGTTTATCTCCTTTTGCGTATTCAAGTGTTAAATAATCCTTTTCTTCATTATCTATTGTTTGCTTTGAAAGCCCTTTAAATATACCGATTCCGTGAACCATGTGAACGATATAATCACCTTCTTTTATGTCATTTAAGCTTTCTATAAAATCGAGATTTTCTCTCCTGTAACCGTACCTTCCTGCAGTAATATCTTTTGAGCGCTTATTAAACAGTTCTTTATCAGTAATTACAACTATTTTACAGTCATCTAAAATACTACCCGCAAGAACTATATTATTAATAATTCTAATCGGGCTGTCTTCACCTACAGGAAGTTCAGATTCCTTAAGTATTTCCTCCACCCTGTTTTTGTAGTCGGTAGCTATAATAATTTGATATTTTTCATTCAGCTTACTTTGAATAAATTTCGCTATATCATCGATTCCCGAAGAAAAATAGGGAATTAACTGCGTTTTTAATTCAACATTTATATCAAATTCATCCGAAATAAAGTTATCAAAATAAACCTTCATAAAAGGGCTCAATATCGTTAAAAACTCTTTTAAGTTCTTGTGTTTAAATTTATCAAGAGGAAGCGTTTGTTTTGTTCCAATATTTTCAAAATATTGTTTTTCTAAATTCTCGCATGCCTGTTCATATTTTGTTTTAAGCTGTGTATAGTCATCCAAAACCGCTATAAAATTATTTTTTGAAAGTATCCTAACAGCATTTTCAAGATTGGTATTAAAGTATGTCTCATAATAATCTATTCCTTCAAAATAATCTTTATTTTTTAAAGATTCCAAGATTTCATAGTAATTTTCATCATCGGTTTTTATTTTTTCTATTGTTTTATAAGAGTCATCATCCAAAATAAATTTATATACGGGAAGAATTTCGCATGTTTTAACTTTATCAATACTTTTTTGATTGAGATTATCAAAAATCCTTATATCAACAATACTATCGCCCCAAAGTTCAATTCTGTATGGTTTATCCGTCAAAGGATATACATCAATAATATCACCTCTTACGCTGAATTCACCTACATCTGCAACAAGGGTCTTTCTTTTATAGCCAAGTTTAACAAGGTTTTTTGTAAATTCTTCAACATTAATTTCTTCATCAACTTTTAAAGTAATTTTATTTTTCTCAAAAAAATCAATATCGGGAAATGCTTCAAAAAGAGCCTTCTGCGGAATTATTATTATTTTATGTTTGGTGCTGTTCCTTAATATTTCAACCTGTTTTGAATATTTATATAAATTTTTTCTGTTTGTATCATATATAGAACCGTCCTGATAGGGGAAAATAACAGGCTCCAGTTCAAATAAAACCTTTAGGTCATTTTGAAACTTAAGCGCTGTCTGCTCGGTATCTGTTATAAATATTAAATTCTTATCCTGATACAACAAAAATTGATACAATAAAAACAGTTTTGAACAGTTTGTAAGCCCACTCATAAGAAAAGAAGTATTTTTTTTGAGTAAAGCACGGACCTTTTCTGTATACTCACAATTTAAATTTTTAATAAGATTCTGCATTCTATTATAATAAATCCTTCAAATAAATTATTCAATTGTGAAAATGTTGCAAAACAGTATAAAAAAATGGTTTAATGTTTATGAAACTGGAGTTAAAAATGAAAAAGAAATTATTAATATTTATATTATCAATATTCTGTATAACGGGAGCAGCACTCGCAAACGGAATGGTCTTTGACCCCACCGAATATCCGACAATAGAAGAAATACCCGTTTCTAAAGTAAATTCAAACAGCACTAATGCACTGACAAATTCAGCTGCACAACTGCCGTCAAGTTCTGCTATTGACGAAAATATTAAAGCAAGTTCCACTTTGTCACAAGATGCAGTATCAGGTCAAAACGGTAATTTTAATAATGCTCTGTTTGAACTTGACAGCGCTCAAGTTAATATAAGAAACGAACTTCTTGACCTTCGAGCAAAATATCAGGAAGTAGATACTCAATATCAGCTTATTAAAGAACAAAGAAGAGTTTTAAACCAGCAAGTAAAATCCATTGAACGAAGAATCAAAGGAATTGAAAAAACAAAAGCCAATATCAGAAAAAATATGATTTAAAATATCTATGGACAAACAAGTCAAAATAATCTTATTTTCTTGTTTATATATTCTGGGAATAATAACATTCTTCTCAGGCAGTATTATTTTAATCAGCTCTATTCTTCTTATATTAATAACCTTATTAACATTTAAAAATATATTTTCTTATAAATATTCAATAATAATGTGTTTAATATTCTTTATAGGAATATTAAATACTGATTCTCATATAAAATATTTTGACGATTTAAGCCCGTATACGGACAATAATATAACTGCAGAAGCAAAAGTCCTTACAATCCCTTCAAATATAAATAAGGACAGAACAAAATTTTTTGCACATGTAAATAAAATAAATTTATACGGAAGACAAATAAATAACCTAAACGCTAAAACAATAGTAACAATAACTGATAATAAAAAAGATATTCAAAAAATAAAGATAGGTGACACTTTAAAATTAACAGGAATGCTGATAGAACCTCAGACTGCACAAAACCCGTCACAGTTTGATTATTCTAAATATTTAAGATTTAAAAATACATTTACGATATTATCAGTAAAAGAAGATTGGAAAATAATTTTCGGTGCGGATAATTTTTCGGGTAAGTTTTTAAGTAAACTTAATGATACAAGAAGTAAAATACTGAAAATTCATGCTCAAAATATAAAATCACCTATGATAGAGATACTGGGTGGAATAATATTTGGTGATGATGCAGTAAATCCTGATTCCGAAACAAAAACATCTTTTATAAACTCAGGGATTTTCCATATTCTTGCAGCATCAGGTATGAATGTTACTTTAATATTCGGTATTTGGTTCTTTTTTGCAAGAAATTTGAAATTAAATTACAGATTTTCAATAATAACAGGCATTTTCCTCATATTATTCTACACTTGTATGACAGGGTTTGGACCTCCCATTATCAGAGCTGCCCTTATGTTAACTTTAATTTTGGCAGGTAAATTAATAGATAAAACTACCTCCACTATGTCTTTATTATTTTTGGTTGCATTTTTAATGCTTATTTTTAATCCGTTAATGATTTATGATATAGGCTTTCAATTATCATTTATTGTGACATTTGCACTTATACTGACTGCACCGTTATTGGATTTTAAATTTAAATCTAAATATATCAATTATATTTTAGGCAGCTGTTTAATACCTGTTATTGCACAAATTTTTGCAGCACCTCTGCAAATGTATTACTTTAATACGTTTACAATTTACTCCGTACTCGCAAATATTGCCATAATTCCTGTTTTGAGTATAGTATCATTTTTGGGGTTTATAAGTTCAATAATGGCTTTAATAACTCCTATAGCAAATAAAATTTGTTTAGCAGCTGATTTTATACTTAATCCGCTGCTCTTATACATAGTCAAAGTAGCAAATTTCTTCTCAAATATGCCTTTTGCTATTATTTATCTCAAAAAACCCTATATAATACAAATTATTTTATATTTTACAATCATTATTACAGGTATTTGTATATTAAGGTTTAAATTAAAAGATAAAAAAATATTTATAGGAATGACTTGCTCAATTATATTGTTAATATTGACATTTATCCCTATTAAAAATAATAATTTAGAGATAATTTTCTTTGCCGTAGATAATGCTGACGCAGCTTTAATTAAATCACCCGATAACTCATATTTTATAATAGACAGTGCTAAACCCGCATATAACAATACATCATCTCAAGCTAAAAATATAATAATAAAATACTTAACCGATAAAGGTATAAAACATATTGATTCTTATATAATGACTCACTTTGATTCCGATCACGCAGGAGGAACAATTGATTTACTTAAAAGTCTTGATATAAAACATATTTATATTACGGATACTTATGAAAATACTAATCTGTCAAAGCAAATAACGGAATATTTTAATAAAAACTCAATAAAACCGATAACTGTTGATAAAGAGCAAGAAATATTCTCAGACGACGATTTTAGAATTTCTGTAGTAAAACCTAACGGAAAAGAAATAATTACCGAAAATCAAAAAAGTATTATCACTAATATAAAATATATTGATAAAAACATATTATTTATGGGTGATGGAGATGTTAACAGCTTTAATACTCTGCCTGATGATTTCAAAAATAATATTACAATATTAAAATCAGGACACCACGGAGCTATTAATACAATTAATAAGAATATGATTAAAAATACTAAATTAACAGTTATTTCAACAGGCAAAAATATATACGGACACCCGCATGAACAAACACTTAAAATACTAACCGAAAATAATAAAAAATATCTTAGAACCGACTACTATAACGCAATTAAAATAATAATAAACCCAACAGATTTTAAATATTTGTCATTTTCTCCGATAAAAAGGAAATTCACGTTAGTAGAATAAAACCAATCGTAAACAAATGTTACAAATTTTAGAAAAAAATGACAAAATAGCTAAAGTTCATTAAAAACATGACGATAACATATTTGTAACAAACAAATAGGGGGTTAAGAAATGACTAATATTAATCCAATAAGTTTAGGAATCACCAGTAATCAATATTTTAAACATGAAAGTAAAGAAGATTTAACAAGGACAAATGACAAACAGGCAAAACAAGTACCCGAAGGGAAAAAAGAACTTGAATCATCAACAGTATTAGGATTTTTAGCAGCACAAAATACTGATTTATTGCCATCTAAGAAAACAAAAACAGTTGATGTAGCAAAATACGTTACATTAGAACAATCATCAAGAATTACAGATTTTATGAACGGATTTGAATCCGATTTTAATGAAGCATCTAACGTAGCATTAAAAGAGTTCCCTGATTTATCTCAAGGAGCTGCCGATACTCTTGCATTAGCATTTATTAATTCAAGATATGAATAAAAAATTTACCTTCCCAATCCTAATTTGTTTGTTATTTTATAAAGACCGCATTTGCGGTCTTTTTTTATGTTATAATTTTTTTAAACAGACAAAAAAGGAGGATAAAAAGTGGGTTATAAAATACTGGATAAAATAGAATTATGCCCTAACCAATATGAACTTAAGATAGAAGCACCTTACGTTACAAGAAATGCAAAGGCAGGACAATTTATAATATTTAGAGTTGAAGCAGACGGAGAAAGAGTTCCAATTACAATTGCAGATGTTGATAGAGAGCATGGAATATTAACAGTAGTATTTATGGCTGTAGGATATTCAACAAAAAAACTTGCTCAGCTTGAAGTAGGTGATGAAATTGTAGATGTTGTAGGACCTTTAGGTAAACCAACCGAAATAGAAAAATACGGCACGGTTGTTTGTGTAGCGGGAGGTTATGGTGCTGCACCTTGCTATTTAATTTCAAAAGCATTTTTTGATGCCGGAAATAAAGTTCACATGATAACAGGTGCAAGAACAAAAGACCTATTATTTTGGCAGGATAAAATGAAAACAGCTTGCAATGAACTTCATGTTGCAACAGATGACGGTTCATTGGGACATAAAGGTTTTGTAACAGAAGTACTTGCTGATATTATGAATAAAGAAAAAGTGGATTACGTAATAGCAGTTGGTCCAATGCCTATGATGAGAGCAGTTGCTAACCTGACTAAAGATAAAGGTATAAAAACAGAAGCAAGCATGAACCCTATTATGATTGACGGAACAGGCATGTGCGGAGCTTGCAGAGTTACAGTTGGCGGTGAAGTTAAATTTGCCTGCATTGATGGTCCTGATTTTGATGCACATAAAATTGATTTTGATGAAGTTATCAACAGAACAAAAATCTATAAAGATGAAGAACGCAGAAGAAGTGAAAACTGTAATCTTTTAAAAAAAGCTGATGCTATAGTTAAATAAGAAAACATGCGTTGGGGGGGGGGAAGAGAAATTAATAATGGAAAAATTACCAATTTGTCCTTTAATGAGTGCAGGAAATCAAGTAAATGCTGTATGCGCACAAGAGAGCTGTGCTTGGTATATGAAAAGCTACAAGACATGTGGAATTTATATTTTGGCACATAATGCAGCATTAAATATAAAAGAAAAACAAACTAATAAAACACCTTAGGGTGTTTTATTAGTTTATATAAGCACTTACAAGTTTTTTAACTTCATTAGCTGGAACCGCAAAGCCTATTCCTATATTTGATTTATTATTATCAGGATTAAATATGGATTGGCTGATGCCGATTACTTCACCTTTAGCATTCAAGATTGGTCCCCCTGATGACCCGGGATTAATAGCTGCATCTGTTTGAATTTTGTTTCTTTCGTAATCAATTCTGGAAACAATACCGGTTGTAAGTGTTCCGTTAAACCCAAAAGGATTACCTATAGCAAGAACCTTTTGCCCTACCTTTACCATGGAAGAATCTCCAAGTTTAATAACTGGCAAAGCTTTATTAGGATTTATCTTTAAGAGAGCTAAATCGCCTTTTGTCCCATCTGTTCTCACCACCTCAGCTTTATAAACTTCGCCTTTTGATGTAGTAACTTCAATATAACTTGCATTATCAACAACATGAGAACTTGTTAAAATAACACCGTTTTTATTAATTATACATCCCGTACCGCTTGAAAGCCCATCAGACATTTGAGCTTCAACCAGTACAATTGCGGGATTTATCCGCTCGTAAACCGTGACATTTATGAATTCTTCGCCTTTATATTCTATATCTTTGGAATACACCATATTATTTATTGATATGGTGCTTATTATAAACAATACAATTACAAATATTACAGAGAAAAATTTTATATGTTTCGACATTTTTTATACCCGATATTCTCACACAATGTTATTTAACTATTTTTGAAAATAAACTTCATTAGTTATATTACTGCCCGATAATACAATTAAAGCGTTTATTATAACTTCAAATTAAGAATAAAATATTGTTATAACGATTTGTTTTATTTTATAATTTTTATATAGAGGGAATATGCTAAAAACATTAACTAATAAATTATCTCAAGAAATGATAAAAATAGTCGGTAAAGAAAATGTATTATACAGCGAGGAAGAAATTTATACGTATTCCACGGACTCGACTAATATTATAAATCCGAATGAGAAAGCTGATATAGTAGTATTTGCACTAAATAAAGAACAGGTAAGCAAAATTATAAAATATGCAAATGCTAATTTAATTCCGATAATAGCAAGAGCGGCAGGCACAAATCTTTGCGGTGCGTGCCTGCCTAAATCAGGCGGAATTATAATTGATTTTTCAAGAATGAATCGAATTATTGAAATCAATAAGGATAATTTATACTGTATAGTTGAACCCGGAGTTGTAGTAGAAGACCTGCAAAAAGCGGTCGAAGAACAGGATTTATTTTATCCGCCCGACCCTTCAAATTTAAAAGTTTCAATGATTGGAGGAAGTATCGGTTTATCATCGGGCGGTCCTCATACTTTTAAATACGGCTCAACAAAAGATTTTATTATTAACCTTGAAGTCGTTTTATCGGATGGAACAATAATTCATACAGGTTCATCCTGCTCAAAAGATGTAACAGGGTATAATATGACCCAATTATTTGTGGGCTCTGAGGGTACTTTAGGTATAATTACACAGGCAACAATCAGATTAATACCAAAACCCGAAGCAAAAAGAGTTATGCTCGCTTATTTTGACACACTTGAAGATACATCAAGAACGGTAAATGATATAATATCCAATTTAATAACTCCCTCTGTTATTGATTTAATGGATAAAAATACGCTTAAAACTATTGAAAGCTTTTATCCGTCAGGTCTTTTAACGGATAAAACAGCAGCTCTCTTAATAGAAATAGACGGTTTTAAATCTGCACTTGATGAACAGTATGAAAAAATAATAAATATATGCACTCAGAATAATTCCTCTTATATTCAAACTGCAAAAACGAAAGAGGAAGAAGAAAAAATTTGGATAGCACGCCGTTCATCATTTGGAGCTACAGCTAAACTTGCGCCCAATGTCGTTACGGAGGATGTTGTTGTACCGAGAAACAATATTGTTAAACTGGTAAAAGGTATATGGGAAATTTGCAATAAGTATGAACTTAAAACCTGCATTATGGGACATATAGGTGACGGGAATATTCACCCTAATATTGCACTTGATTTAAGAAACACCCAAGAAAAGGAAAATTTTAAAAAGGCGAAAACAGAACTTTTTGAACTTGCGCTTTCTCTCAATGGAAGACTATCGGGGGAACACGGTATCGGCTGCGAAAAATCTTACTTTATTAATAAAGCTCTTGACCCTAATACTTTAGAATATATGAAAAAAATAAAAAAAATCTTTGACCCTAAAAATATATTAAATCCAAAAAAAATATTTCAGGAGAACTTATGACATACTGCATTATTAACTGTACAACCGCAAATGAGGAAGAAGCAAAAAAGATTGCAAAACACCTTATTGAAAAAAAATTGATTGCCTGCGCTACCATTATGCCTAAAGTTAATTCAATATATGTATGGAATAATCAATTAAATGAAGATACGGAATCTTTAATGATAATGAAAACCAAAACTGAACTTTATTCAAAAACTGAAGAAGAAATAAAGAAATTACACTCCTATGAAGTACCTGAAATTATATGTATACCAATTCTAACAGGCAGCAAAGAATATTTAAACTGGATAGAAGAAGAGACTACATAATGTTTTTCGGATTTAAGAAAAAAGAAAAAGAATATACAATAAAAATGACCTATGATATTACAAAACCCGCAACTAAACGTAATATCATTGATTTTTTGCATTCGGTCGGAATAGAAGTTAAAACAAACACCAAAGCAAGAGGGAATCAAGGATTATATACACAAAACAGAATTGATATTTCCCGCAGCGTAAAAGAAGAAAAAGCAATAGAAGTATTGGTTCATGAATTTGCCCACCATATTCACCATAAAATAGATAAAGACTTTATTAATAATGGCGATTCAATTAAAACTCTTTTTGATACAAATGATATAGATAAAATAAAATCAGAACTTATAAATGTTACACGCCTTACGGATAAAAATTCCAGATTAACAGTATTTTTAAATGCAAAAAAAGAAACGGCAAAAACAATCAAAAGTATGCAAAGCGCAATAAAAAGAGAATATCCCGCCTTTTTAAGATCAAAAAAATTCCCTGAATTTGAAAGTTATATAAAAAATTCTGATGCAAAATACCTTGTAAAATATGACGCTGTTAAATTAATGAAAGGTTTTTTTATTAAAAAAGAAAAAATTTTAACCGTTAAAAATCTGGAAAAAGATTTTCCCGATATGCCAAAAGCTTTTCAAACATACATAAAACTATGTTCCATGCAGAGAAAACAATCAAAACTTGCAAGAAGAATAAATAAACTATCTAAATATTATGAAAAACCTACGGAGCTTTTTGCAAGGTTTGTATCAGGGTATTTTATGACGCCTGAAACGATTGAAACAGTTGCACCCGTTTCGACAAAAAGATTTTTAGAGCTTTTAAAAAAAGGTTATTATAAAGAATTAAAAGACTTCTTTGAAATTTTTAAAGGATGAAATAACATTTCTCTATACAAACATAAAAAAAAATTATAATATATGAATATGAAAGAAGTAACAGCATACGTTCATACGCATTGGGACAGAGAGTGGTACAGAGAATTTGAAGAATTTAGATTAAGGCTTATTGAGGTCTTTGATGAGATTCTTGAAATGCTTGAAACGGGAGAATTGCCTCAATTTTATTTTGACGGACAAACGGCTGCTATTGAAGATTATCTGGAGATAAGAATCGAAAAACTTCCTCTGATAAAAAAATTAATTAAAGAAAAAAAATTAAGGATAGGACCTTTTTACTGCTCGTCTGACAGTTTTCTCGTTTGCGCAAGATGCCTTGAAAAAAACTTGGAACTTGGAATAAAAAAATCCAAAGAACTTGGAGAAACCGAATTTATAGGGTATATAGCAGACAGTTTCGGGCATAGTGAGGATATAGTAAAACTTTTAAAGTCATTTAATATAGATAAAGCAATGCTTTGGAGAGGACTTGGAAATTTAAAAGCAGACCTCGACTGGAACGGCATTAAAGTTACAAACCTTATACAAGGCTATTTCCAAGATTTTTTGAGTTTAAACTGTCCTATTGAAAAAAAAGCCGAGTTATTAAAAAAATATATAGATAAGATTGCGTTAAAAAGCAATGATAATATATTACTTCCTATAGGAGCCGACCATTTAGCAGTACCAAAAGAAATAAAATCACTGATAAAAGAACTTAACAAAATATATCAAGATTATAAAATTAAATTGGCAACACCTTTTGAGTATTTTGAAAAAGTAAAATCAAGACAAAAAATAAAGGGTGAATTTTTAGAAAATACTCTTAACTTTATTCTGCCGGGCATATATTCTTCAAGACTATACATAAAGCAATATAACAGTTATGCACAACATATTTTATCAAATTTAACCGAACCCTTAAACTTAATCTCTCATAAATATTTCAATATCAAAAACAGACAAAATGAAATAGATTATGCCTATAAAACTCTTATAAAAAATCAGGCTCATGACAGTATATACGGCTGCACTACAGATAAAGTATCGGATGAAATTATTCAAAGATATGAAAATGTCATATCAGTTTCTAACGGGATAATAAAACGTATCATAAGAGATATTTCCTCCAATAACGGTTCGTTAGCAGTTATAAATCTTTCAAAATATGCTTATTCAGGCGCAATAAGAATTGTTACCGATAAAAAATTAAATGAATTAAAAATAAATTCTTATAATGGATTTACAGACAAAAAACTTTATAATATAAATGAAATTCCCATAACAGAAGACTATACAACAATTAATGAATACTTAATAGACGTAAAAAACATTGAGCCATTTTCTTTAACTCATATAACGGAAAATAAAATCTGTAATGAAAATTACCTTAAAACAGGAAAAAATTTCATTGAAAATAAAAACATAAAATTAGAAATAAAAAATAATAAAATAATAGTAACGAATAAAATTAGAAATAAAAAATATAATGATTTTATAAATATAACCGATTTAGCCGATATAGGCGACAGCTATAATTTTGGTGCATTAAAAAATGATAAACCTTTATACGCTCAATTAAAATCATTCTCAATAAAGAACAAAAATGCTATTTTGGCACAAATGACATTAAATTTTGAAATAAATATTCCGAAAGAATCAACAATTAAGGGCAGAAGCAAAAAAACATACCTCCATAAAATAAAATTAAATGCAATATTATATAATCAAGCAGAATATATAGATTTTAAAACAGTTTGGAATAATAAAAGCAAAGACCATATTCTTAAAATAAGCTTCAAACTTCAAGAGAAAATATATTCAACACAAAATGAAGATTTATACAGTATCACAGAGCGTAAATTTAATCCCGATTTTGATATAAACCAATATATTCCTGCTCCGAGAGGAAAAGAAATAAAACCAAATACATCACCAATGCAAAGATTTATGATGACACAAGGCTTTGGACTCATAACCAAGGGATTAACGGAATATGAAATAATAAAAAATACAGTTAATTTAACAATAATAAGAGCAACAGGAATAATATCAAATCCGAAGAACCCGACCAGAGGAACTCCAGCAGGGCCTCCAATTGAAACAGTTAAACTTCAATGTATAGGTAAAAATACAGCCGAATTCGCAATTACTTTTACCAATTCTGCCGATAAAATGTATAAAACTGCGGATGAATTTTATTGTTCATATATTACATTATTCACAGAAAAACCCGATAAACAATTTAAGATATAAAACAATGTTGATTTTGTCTTTCTTTCAGGATAAAATTTTTAATGAATAATTAGGGTAGTTATGGAAGTTATTATACTTTCGGAGGAAAAAGATGTCAAAAAGACGAGTAGTCGTTACAGGAATGGGCTGTGTAACTCCTTATGGAATAGGGGTAGAAAAATTTTGGAATAATTTAAAAAACGGAAAAAGCGGAATAACTCTGCACCGTTTGGATAAAGAAAAACATATAGTAAAAGTAGCAGGACAAGTACCTGACGATATTGACATAGCTTCATATATAGATTTAAAAGAAGCAAAAAGACTTGATAAAAGTATAATATATGCCCTGATTTCAGCAGCAGAAGCCCTAAAAGATTCGGGACTTGAACTTGAAAAAGAAGATTTAACAAGAATAGGTACAATAGTATCAACAGCAGCAGGCGGACTTGTTGTTGTAACAACAGGTTATATAGATATGTTAAACAGAGGATTTCATAAATGTTCTCCATTTACCGTACCAATGATGATAGCAAATATGGCATCAGGTAAAATATCAATAAGATATGGTTTTAGAGGCCCAAGTAAGGCAGTTTTATCAGCATGTGCGACAGGCGCACATTCCGTAGGTGATTCATACAGAACAATTCAATACGGAGATGCGGATATAATGTTTGCAGGCGGTGCAGAATCAAGTGTATGTGATTTTGGAATAGGCGCATTTACAAGCGCAAGAACTCTTTCAAGAAGTGATAGAGCGCCTGAGGAAGTTTCAAGACCTTATGATAAAGACAGAGACGGCTTTGTATTATCGGAAGGCGGTGCCGTTCTTGTTTTAGAAGAAAGAGAACATGCGCTTGCTCGTGGTGCAAGAATATATGCTGAATTAACAGGCTATGGACAAAGTTCGGACGCTTATGATATGGTAGCACCGGATCCGGAGGGCAGAGGTGCTGAGCTTGCTATAAAAAATTGTTTAAAAGAAGGGAATAAAACACCTCAAGATATTGATTACATCAATATGCACGGAACAAGTACCCACCTTGGCGACTTGGCAGAATCAAAAACAGTTGAAAGAATATTTGGAAATAAAACCGCAAATTCTAATTTGCTTGTAAGTTCAACAAAATCAATGGTAGGTCACATGCTTGGAGCGGCAGGAAGTTCTGAAGCTATTGTAGCAGTTAAAACAATAGTGGAAGGAGTTGTCCCGCCCACTATTAACTTAGTTAACAGAGATCCTGAAGTTGCAGATTTGGATTATGTTCCGAATAAAGCAAGAGAAAAGAATGTAAAAGTTGCTTTGTCCAACTCGTTTGGATTCGGCGGACATAATGCGGTTTTAATGTTTGAAAAAGTATAAATTAATTTATTTTTCTTAGTACTTCAACGATACGTTTTGATGCAAGCCCATCGCCGTACGGATTGATTGCTTCTGACATCTTTTTATATTCATTTATGTCATTAAGCAGTAATTGAACGGTCGATATAATTTTATTTATGTCAGTTCCGACGAGCTTAACAGTACCAAAATCAACTGCTTCAGGGCGTTCTGTGGTATCTCGCAGAACCAATACGGGTTTACCGAGTGACGGAGCTTCCTCTTGCACTCCGCCCGAGTCCGTTAAAATTATGTGTGCTTTTTTCATCAAAGAACAAAATTGAGCATACTCTAAAGGCTTAATTAAATGTATTCTTTCTTTATTTTCAAGCAGTTCATATACGGGCTTTTGCACATTCGGATTGGGGTGAACGGGATAAACAAATTCAATATCCTTATTGTTTTCAACCAATTTCAAAACGGCTTTGCATATATTTCTTATCGGTTCACCAAAATTTTCACGTCTGTGGGAAGTTAACAGAATTGTTTTTAAATTCGGATTCAAATTAAGCCCTTCAACATTAGAAGGGTGATTTTTAACAGTGTACAAAAGTGCATCTATAACAGTGTTGCCTGTTTTATAGATATTTTCTTTTGGTATTTGCGACTTTATAAGATTTTCACAGGATTTATCAGTAGGTGCAAAGTGATAAGTGCAGACGGAATCCGTAAAAACTCTGTTGATTTCTTCAGGGAAGGGATAATATTTATCGAAAGTTCTAAGTCCGGCTTCAACGTGACCTACGGGAATTTTGGCATAAAAAGCACTAAGGGCAGCCGCCATTGAAGTTGTAGTATCCCCATGCACTAAAACTACATCCGGCAGAACCTTTTCTATTACATCTTTTGTTTTTAACAGGACATCACTGGTTAAAGACCACAAATTTTGATTTTCTTTCATTATATTAAGGTCAAAATCAGGTTTAATATTAAAAAGTTCAAGCACCTGATCAAGCATTTCTCTATGTTGAGCGGTTACACAAACAATACTTTCCAATTTATCCGAATTTTTTTCTATTTCCTTAACAAGAGGAGCCATTTTAATAGCTTCAGGTCTTGTTCCAAATATAGTTAAAACTTTTACTTTTGCCACAATAAAACTTTCCGCATTATATATTTACAGCATTTCTAACAAGTTCAAGAGTTTTTTCCGCTTCTAAAGAAGCTTTTTTACATCCGTCATTAATAACGTCTTCTACTTTAGGAATATCTTTTAACAATTCATTTCGCTTTTGTCTGATTGGTGCAAACTTATCATTAATAATTTTTCCAAGCTGTTTTTTGCAGTCTGCACAACCCCTTTGACCCAATTTACATTCGCATTCAACTTGTTTAACAGTTTCATCAGAAGCAAATATTTTATAGTAATTAAACGCCACTTCGCATTTATCAGGGTGTCCGGGGTCATCTTTTCTTGCTCTGCTTCTATCAGTAATACATTGCATAACTTTTTTTGCTGTTGTTTCTTCATCATCCGATATTTTGATATCATTTTGGAATGATTTGCCCATTTTTTGACCATCGACACCTTTTAAAAGAGGGATTTCGGTTAATCTTGGTTTTGGTTCGTTAAATAAGTTTGTTTTATAAATATTATTAAATCTTCGTGCGATATCACGAGTTATTTCAAGATGAGCGAGCTGATCAACGCCAACGGGTACAACTGCG